>JBOHKZ010000020.1:0-7676 GCA_050729355.1 Phenylobacterium sp.
CCGCTGTTCCATGTGGCGGGGACCAACATCAGCTTCGCGGGGCTGGCGCCCGGCGGCCGGGTGGTGATCGCGCCCGAGTTCAGCCCCGAGGAGGTGCTGCGGCTGATCGAGGCCGAGCGAGTGGCGCACGTCTTCCTGGTGCCTGCGATGATCAACATGCTGCTGCAGTCGCCGCAGATCGCGGCCGCCGACCTCTCCAGCCTGAAGACGGTCGCCTACGGCGCCTCGCCGATCAGCGAAGCGGTGCTGGCCAACGCCAAGGCGCAGTTCGGCTGTGGCTTCATCCAGTTCTACGGCATGACGGAGTCCGCCGGCGGCGGGACCTTCTGGCGCCTGAGGCGCACGAGGGCGACCTGCTGCGCTCCTGCGGCAAGGCCTGGCCCCAGATGGCCGTCCGCATCCTGGACGACCAGGGGCATGAAGCCGGGGTCGGCGAGATCGGTGAGATCGCCATCCAGGGCGGCATGGTCATGGCCGGCTACTGGAACCGCCCCGAGGCGACCGCCGAGACCATCACGCCCGACGGCTGGCTGAAGACCGGCGACGCCGGCTACCGCGACGCCGACGGCTATGTCTTCGTCCACGACCGGGTGAAGGACATGATCGTCTCGGGCGGCGAGAACATCTATCCGGCCGAGGTGGAGAACGCGATCCTGGGCTGCCCGGGGGTCGCCGACGCCGCGGTGATCGGGGTCCCGGACGACCGCTGGGGCGAGGCGGTGAAGGCCATTGTCGTGCCGCATGCCGACGGCGCGCCCGACCCGGCGGCGGTGATCGCCTGGGCCCGCGAGCGGATCGCCGGCTACAAGGCGCCGAAGTCCATCGACTTCATCGACGTCCTGCCGCGCAACGCGTCCGGCAAGGTGCTGCGGCGCGAGCTGCGCGCCCCCTACTGGCAGGGCCGCACGCGCAATGTCGGCTAGGCGGCTGGATCGACGCGGTCCAGCGGCTCCGGCCGGGGCCGCGGCGCGAGCGTCAATCGTGACAGGCTGACCAGCGCGGCAAAGGCGGCCAGTCCCGCCGCGGTCGCCAGCGCCGTGGTGGTCGCCGTGGCGCCCGCCAGATGGAAGAAGATCGCCGTGGTGAGCGCGCCTGCCGTCTGTCCGAGGAGCCGGGCGGTGGCCAGCGCGCCGCCGGCTGCGCCGCTGCGGTGCATCGGTGCGGAGGTGACCATGGCGCGGTTGTTGGGCGACTGGAAGAAGCCGAACCCCAGGCCGCAGATCGCCATTCGCCAGGCGATGTCGAGGTTCGAGGTGTGGGGGTTGATCATCGACAACAGGCCAAGGCCCACCGCGAACAGGCCAAGGCCCATGCCGCCCAGGGCCCCGGCCCGATAGCGGTCGGCCAGGCGTCCGGCGATCGGCGCGGAGACGGCGACCGCCAGCGGCCACGGCGTCATCAGGAGGCCGGTCTCGACGGCGCTGCGCCCCATCACCCCCTGGAAATAGAACGGCAGCCCGACGTAGGCCATCATCTGGGCGGCGAACGAAAACACCGAGGTCAGGATCGACAGGCCGAAGATCGGGATGCGCAGCAGGTCGAAGGGCACCAGCGGCGCCTCGCGGCGAAGCTCTCGGTAGGTGAGCAGTCCTGCCGCGGCCGCGCCGACGGCCAGTTTGGTGAGGCCCGACGCCAGCCCCTCCCGCACGACGCTTTCCGCTCCGGTGATCAGGAAGCCGAAAGCAACCGCGTTGAGCAGCGCCGAGATCCAGTCGAACTTCCGCTCGGTCCCGACGGTGTGCGGCAGGGCGCGCATGCCGATGGCCACGGCCAGCAAGCCGAGCGGGAGGTTGATCGCGAACAGCCACTGCCAGGAGCCCCTGGCGAGGATCGCGGCCGCCACGGTCGGCCCGATCGCCGCCGAGATCGAGATCACCATGGCGTTCAGGCCAATGCCGCGTCCGAGCAGGCGCTTGGGGAAGGTGAAGCGGACCAGGGCGGCGTTGATGCTCATGATCCCGCCAGCGCCCAGGCCCTGCAGGACGCGGGCGGCGGTGAGCTGCGGGAGCGTGTGCGACAGCACGCAGCCCAGCGAGCCCAGGACGAAGACGATCAGCCCGGCCATGTAGACCCGCCGATAGCCCAGGCGGTCGCCCAGGGCCGCCAGCGGCAGCAGGGTCACGGTGATCGCCAGCTGGTAGGCGTTGACGATCCAGATCGAGGACGCGGCGCTGGCGTTCAGGTCGCGGGCGATGGTCGGCAGGGCGACGTTGGCGATCGCGCCGTCCAGCACCGACATGCACATGGCCAGCCAGATCGCCGCCACTGACCAGTAGCGGCGAGGCGTCGGCAGGCCGTCCGAGGCTGTCGCCGCATGGGCGTCGGTGTCTTCAGCGGCGATGGCGGTCATTCAGGACTGCAAACGCCCTGAAGGGCGCCTGAGTCCAGACCGACGGAGAGATTTAGGCGCTGGCCGCCGCGCTGGGCCGCGCCTTCACCCGGGCGAACCAGTCGTTCAGCTTGCCGAACGCCGGATCCAGCGGCTGGCCGACCACGCCGCCGAAGTCGATGAACGAGTACAGCAGGATGTCAGCCAGGGTGAAGTCGTTCCCGGTGATCCAGGGGCCCTTGAACTGGCCTTCCAGCCATTCCTCGCCGTCGCGGGCCATGGCCTTGAGGCCAGGTGCGGCTTCCGGCACGCAGCGTGTGCGATCCTTGAACATCGCCAGGCCCTCGGCGAAACGGAAGCCGTTGGCCATCGGCTCGCAGACCTTCAGGTCGATGCGGCGGGTCCACATGCGGGTCTTGGCGCGCGCCTCGGGCGTGGTCCCGATCAGCGGCGGACTGGGGTGGCGTTCCTCGAGGTACTCGCAGATGGCGGTGATCTCGGTGATGCAGGAGCCGTCGTCCAGCTCCAGCGCCGGGGTCTGGCCGGCCGGATTGACGGCGACGTTGTAAGGCGGCTTGCGGTTCTCGCCGGCGGGCAGGTCCACCTGGACCTCATCAAGGGTCACGCCCTTTTCCGCCAGGAACATGCGCACAACGCGCGGATTGGGGCCGATCGATTTGTAGAGCTTCATGGCGTTTCCCCTGAGTGTTGGCGTGACGGTAGGAGGGCGCCGCTAGGGCCGTCAACGGCCCAGCAGTTAATCACTTTTTTACCTTGTGGCGTGGCGTTTTGACGCGTTTTGGGGTAAGGGAACGCCCCATGACCGATCGACAGTTCAAGCCAGACCTGACGGGATCGGACGAGACTCTCGAGCACCTGCTCGACCGCCTTCGGTCCTTCAGCATTCGCCGCCCAGGCCGCCCAGGCCGTGACAATTGGGATCACTTCGTCACCAACCGCCGGCCGCCGCGCGGCACAGGTGGGGCCGAGGCTCCGATCCCACGCGAGAAACCCGCGCCCGACCTCTACGCGCCCATCTAGCGGGGCCATCTAGGTCGGCAGGTCGTCCAGTCTGCGTTGCAGATAGCGCCGCTCCGGGTCCTGGCGCGCCAGCTTCAGCGCGCGCAGGTAGGCTGCCCGCGCCTCGTCCGTCCTGCCCAGCCGCCGGCAGAGGTCGGCCCTGGCCGCGTGCGCCAGGTGATAGTCGGCGAGGTCGCCACGCCCCAGGATGGCGTCGATCAGCGCCAGACCCTCGAGCGGCCCATCGCGCATCGCCACCGCCGCGGCCCGGTTCAGCTCGACCACGGGCCACGGCTGCCCCCTGAGCAGGGCGTCGTAGAGGCCGACAATCTCGATCCAGTCCGTGGCCTCGGCGTCGGCCGCGTCCGCATGCACGGCAGCGATCGCCGCCTGCAGCGCGTAGGGGCCGGCCGGACCCGCCATCAGGGCGTCCCGAACCAGCGCCTGGCCCTCGGCGATCTGGCCCTGGTCCCACAGCGTACGGTCCTGGTCGCTCAGCAGAACGAGGTCGCCGTCAGCGGTGGCCCTGGCCCGGCGTCGCGAGTCCTGCAGGAGCATCAGGGCCAGCAGGCCGCGCGCCTCGCGTTCCGGCGTCAGGGCGCAGAGCAGCCGGCCCAGACGGATGGCTTCGGCCGCCATGTCCGCCCGCGCCAGGCTCTCGCCGGACGAGGCCGAATAGCCCTCGTTGAACACCAGGTAGATGACGTGCAGCACGCTCGCCAGCCGCCCCGCGACGTCGGCGGGCGCGGGCGTTTCATAAGGAATGCGGTCCTGGCGGATCTTGGCCTTGGCCCGGACGATCCGCTGCGCCAGCGTCGGCGCGCCGGTGAGGAAGGCCGCCGCGATCGCCTCGGTGGTCAGGCCGCAGACCTCGCGGAGCGTCAGCGCCACCTGAGCGTCGGGGGTCAGCGCCGGATGACAGCAGGTGTAGATCAACCGCAACTGGTCGTCGGCGACGGTCTCCTCCTCCAGGGCGAGAGGGTCGGGCCAGGCGGACGGATCAGGCGTGTCGGGATCCACGGCGATCTCCTTCACCGCGGCGTCGAAGCGGGCGCGGCGACGCAGGCGGTCCACCGCCTTGAACCGGCCGGCCGAGACCAGCCAGGCGCGGGGATTGCGCGGTTCGCCATCGCGCGGCCATTGCTGCGCGGCGGCGGTGAAGGCGTCGTGCAGCGCCTCCTCGGCCAGGTCGAGGTCGCCAAGCAGCCGGACGAGGCTGGCGAACACGCGCCGCGATTCCAGGCGGTAGACCGCCGCGATCCGCTCGCGCATGTCATCGGCCACGTCCGGCGAACCTAGACCGCCGGCGGCCAGTTTTCGGGCAACGGCCTGACCTCGACGCAGCCCAGCCAGCCCACCGGGATCTTGGCCGCCACGGCGATGGCTTCGTTGAGGTCGCGGGCCCGGATCATGATGAAGCCGCCGAGCTGTTCCTTGGTCTCGGCGAAGGGCCCGTCCGTCGCCGAGAGCTTGCCGTTCGCCACCCGCACCGTCGCCGCCGTTTTCACATATTGCAGTGGGCTGGAGGTGATGTAGCGCCCGGCCTCCTTCAGCTCCTCGTCATAGGCCAGGCAGGCGCGGGTCAGCTCCTTGTGCTCCTCGGGCGTCATGGCCCGGTGCTTGTCCTCGTCGAAGTAGATCAGGCACAGGTACTTCATCCGGACCTCCTCAGGCGGGGCTCAGCTCCGGCTCCGCACGCTCGGCGAGACCTTCGAACGGCGCGCGCCAGGCGTCGAGCTGGTTCAGACGATCATGCCACCGGCGGATGTTGTCGTACCCTTCGAGCGGCAGCCGAGCCTCAGCGTATGGCAGGACGCCGGCGACCCGGAAGTCCGCATAGGAGAGCTTGTCCGCCACCAGCCAGGTGCGATCGGCCAGGATGCCGTCGAGGATCGGCGCGAAGCGGAGCAGGGCTGCGCGGGCGTCCTCGAGCGCCGCCTCGTTCGCCGGCCGGGTGAAGATCCGCGGGCGCACGAGGTGCTCGAAATAGAAGACGTTGGCGGCGCGGTTGAAATGCTGCGCGCTCCAGCTCACCCAGCGGACGAGCTCCGGCAGCCGCTCGTCGGTCGGCCAGAAATCGGAGCGCGCGAGCATGGAAAGACGGCAGGCGATGGCGTCGGCTTCCCAGAGGTTCGGCCGGCCGGCTTCAACCAGGACCGGCACCAAGGTGTTCGGATTGATCGGCCGGAACGCATCTTCCAGGTCAGGGCGTCGCGGGCTCGCAGCGATGAACTCGACGGGGCTTTCCAGGTGCCGAGCGACGGCCACCGCCACCCGCGGATTGAGGTTCTCGGAGTAGTAAAGCTGCATGGGATCACCATCGGACGGAGTTGCGGACCGGCCTCATCGCCGGCTGCAACTGGTCGTTCGAGCGCCGGGCGGATCGACACTCGCTGGCGGATTCTTTCCTAGAGACCTGCTGGTCTCGGCCCGCCGGTGGCCCAGTCCAGCAGTTCGACGGGGTGGATGATCGGCGTGGCGAGCGCCGGCGCCAGTTGGGCGATGCAGCCGATATTGCCGGCGGCGACGACGACAGCGCCGGTCTTCGCGATGTTGGCCGCCTTGCGGTCGCGCAGCTTCGTCGCGAGCGTAGGCTGCAGGATGTTGTAGACGCCGGCTGAGCCGCAGCAGAGGTGGCCCTCGGCGACCTGCCGCACCGCGAAGCCGGCCTCGGCCAGGAGGCGGGCGGGGGCCGCTTTCACCCTCTGGCCGTGCTGTAGCGAGCAGGCGGCGTGGTAGGCGACCACCAACCCCTGCGGATTGGTGATCGGCGGCAGGCCGGCGTCGCCGAGGAATTCCAGGATATCCCGCGCCTGCCCCGCCGCCACGGCCGCATCGGCGTCGCCCGGCAGGCGGTGGGCGTAGGCCTTGATCGACGTCCCGCAGCCGGCCGCTGTGGTGACGATGGCGTCGAAGGGCCCGGCCTTGGCCCAGGCGGAGACGTTGGCCCTGGCGAAGTCCGCGGCCTCGTCGGCGCGCCCCAGGTGCTCGGAAAGCGCGCCGCAGCAGCCCTCGCCTTCGGCCAGCACCACCTCGTACCCGGCGCGGGTCAGGAGCCGGATCGCCGCTTCGCGGATGCTGGGCGCCATCGCCGGCTCGACGCAGCCCTGCAGCAGGGCGACGCGGCCGCGGGCCTCACCGTCAGCCTGGTAGGACGCGCGAGACATCGCCGGCGCTGTGGGCTTCGGGACCAGGCGCAGCAGAGCGGCCAATGACGTCAGCCTCAGCGCCTTGAGGAGCGGCTCCAGCGGCCTGGCCAGCCGGCCCAGCGCCAGGGCCGCACGCAGCCGCGCCGGGCGCGCCAGGACCGCCGGGATCAGGGCGCGGAGCAGCCGCTCGGGAAGCGGACGTCGGTAGTTCGCCTCGATATGCGCCCGGCCATGGTCGATCAGCTGGGCGTAGTCGACGCCGGACGGACAGGTGGTCTTGCAGGCCAGACACGAGAGGCAGCGGTCGACGTGTCTGACCGTATCCTTGGTGGGCGCGCCGCCGTCCTCCAGCATCGCCTTGATCAGCTCGATCCGGCCGCGCGGGCTGTCGCGCTCGTCGCCCAGCAGGACATAGGTCGGGCAGGTGGCGAGGCAGAAGCCGCAGTGGACGCACTTGCGGATCGCCGCGTGGCTGGCGGCGAACTCCGGGTCGGCGATCTGCTCGGGGGTGAAGGTGGTCTGCATGTCAGCCTTCCGCCATCCGGCCAGGATTGAGCACGCCCTTGGGATCGAACGCCGCCTTCACCCGCGCGCTCAGCGCCGCCAGCGGCTCGGCCAAGGGCTCGAACGCCGGGGCGTGGCCGCGGTAGCAAGTGGCGTGGCCGCCGAGCGCTCGAGCCGTCGCGCGGATCTTGGCCGGATCGTCCTCGCTGAGCAGCCAGACAAGGCCGCCCGCCCAGTCGTAGAACGGGTCGCCGGCCAGCGCCTGCCCCACCCGCCAGCCGGACGCCGGCGGAACGGAAATGCGCCAGAGCGGCCGCTTGTCGCCGTGGAAGGCCTCCACCTCGCGGACCTGCGTCCAGAACTCGCGGCTGTGCCGGGCGTCCAGCTGCTCGCAGCGGCCGAACCCGCCCAGCGCCACCGCCAGGCCCTCGGCCCGCGTGGCGACCGAGGTCTCGAAGCCCTCGAGACGCAGCGCCGTCACCGCCATCTCGCCCTTCAGCGGCGGGCGCGCCGCGGCGGTGCGTGGCAGGTGTGCGGCGGCGGAAAGCTCCACGGGGGCGTTCATCGCGCTCGCCATCACCGCGCAGGCCTTGGCGTCGTCCAGCCCGAAGAACAGCAGGGTCAGCTCCGTCCGCGCCGCCGGCAGCACCTTGATGGTGACCTCGGTCAGCACC
>JBOHKZ010000021.1:0-2920 GCA_050729355.1 Phenylobacterium sp.
ACCCGGGCCCACTTCGCACTATCTAGGCGATCCAGGCGTAGGGGCGGGGATAGGCCTCGTTACGCGCCAGGTAGACCACGCCCAGGATCGAGCGGATCAGGAACCACACCCAGACCAGGCCGCAGATGCTCAGGCCCAGCCAGAGGAACGGCAGACCGACCAGGATCAGCGAGAAGACGCCGCCCCAGAAGGCGATCGCGGCGCCGACCAGGAACCAGCCGATCGAGAGCCAGAAGGTCCTGATCTGGAAGGTGTAGTGGCTGCGCATCACGGGTCCCGCGGTCCCCCGTTGAACGTAGGCGATGATGAGGCCGATGAGGATGGTCAGGCCGTGGGTGAGGCCGACGAGGTAGAGCGCATAGTTCACGGCCGGCATCGTGCGGTCTTCCGTGGCGCTGTAGCTCACGTGGTCGGTCATCGTCGGTATGGGTCCTCCTTGCCCAGAAGCGGGCCCCTAAGAAATGGCCCCGGACCGGCGTCACGCAAAGATGTAACCGCGTTACAAATTGGTCACCCGCGGGCGAGGATGATCTCCACGCCGGCGCCCACCGCATCGGGGGCCAGCGCCAGGGGCTTTTCGATGCGCACCCGGGCGCGCGTCACCCGCGGATCAGCCAGGCAGCGCCCGGCCAGGCGGTGCGCGAAAGTCTCCACCAGGTCGATGTGGCCCTCGGCGGCGAGCTGCTGGGCGGCCAGCAGGATGGTCTCGTAGTTCACGGTCTCCGCCAGCCGGTCGGACCCGCTGGTCGGCACGTCGAGCTCGACGTCGACGATCAGCGGCTGCACGCGCCCGATCTCGTGGCGATAGACGCCGATCTGGGCCTGCACCTTGAGGCCGGTGACGAACACCTTGCTGGCGGTCAGGGCGATTTCGTTCATGCGAGGTGCTGCCCGGAATCGACGGCGATCATCTGGCCGGTGACCGACGTCGCGTCGATCAGGTAGCGCAGGGCCTGGCCGATCTGCGAGGGCGGGACGGCCCGTCCCATAAGCGTCGCGCGCGCCTCGGCGTCGAAGTCGGCCGGGTCCTGGTAGGTTGAGGGCAGCGTCGGCCCGGGACCGATGCCGTTGACCCGCACCCGCGGCGCCAGGGCCTGGGCCAGGATCTTCGTGGCGTCCCAGAGCGCGGCCTTGCTCAGCGAATAGGAAAAGAACTCCGGCGTCGGGTGCAGCACCCGCTGGTCGAGGACGTTGACGATGAGCCCCTCGCGGTCGGCTGGCAGGCGGCGCGCAAATGCCTGGGCGAGCACCAGCGGCGCACGCAGGTTGGTCTCCATGTGCGCGTCCCAGGAGGCGCGGTTCATGTCGGAGAAGGCGTCTTCCTCGAAGACGCTGGCGCAGTTCACCAGCAGGGTGACCGGCCCGAGCTCGCCCTCGACCTCACCCACCAGGGCGACGGTGGTGGACTCCTTGCGCAGGTCGCAGGGGAAGATTGCGGCCTTGCGGCCCCGCGCGCGCACCTCGGCGGCGGCGGTCTCCGCCTCGTCGTCGACGCTGCGGACGTGGATGGCGACATCGTAGCCGGCGTCTGCGGCGGCGGTGACCAGCACGCGCCCGATCCGCCGGGCGCCGCCGGTGATCAGGGCCGCACCCCGGCTAGCCATGGGAGCGGGTCCCGATCGGCCTCAGTCCAGCCGGCCGAATTCGTAGAAATTCAGCGCGCCGATGACGACGAGGAAAATGACGATGACGCCGATGCCGGCCATGCGCGGTCTCCGAAAAACGCTTCGTCCGGGCTTTATCGAGGCGCCGCCTTAGCCGCAAGCGCGCTTGTGGAACCGGCGTGATCTCGGCCAAGGTTCCGGCAACAAGAACACGGGACGGAAACATGAGCCTGACGCCCATCCCTACGGCGGCCATCGCCAAGATCGCGGTCGGCATCGACCGGCCCGAGGACGTGGTGGTTGGCAGGGACGGCCGCGTCTTCGCCTCCGACCACCAATGCGCGGTCGCGGAGATCTTCCCGGACGGAACGTTCAAGCGGCTGGGACCGAAGGGCGGCGCGCCGAATGGCATCAACATGGACACGGCCGGGCGCATCGTGATCGCCAACTTCGGCATCTACGACCGCGAGGAAGGCCCGCTGCAGCGCTTCGACCCGGCGAGCGGCCAGCACGAGGTGCTGGTGGCCGAGGTGGGTGGCAAGCGCCTGACCTCTGCGAACTATCCGGTGATCGACCGGGCCGGGAACATCTGGTGCGCCAACTCCACCCACGCCGAGACGTGGCCGCAGGCGCTGGACGGCCGCACCGACGGCTTCATCTTCGTGCTGCGGCCTGACGGGTCGTCGGAGATCGTCGTCGAGGGGCTGAAGTTCCCGAACGGCATGGCGCTCTCGGCCGACGACAGGGTGCTCTATTGCGCCCAGACCAGCGGCGCGGACGTCATGGCCTTTCCGGTGCTGCCGGGCGGCAAGCTGGGGAAGGGCGAGCGCTACGGCCCGGTGCTGGGCAAGCTGCAGGCGCCGCCCGGCCAGCCGCAGCACGACCATAACGACCTCGGCTACACCGACGGCGTCGGCATGGACGCGGAGGGCAACCTCTGGGTCTGCCTGCCGGCCGCCAACAAGGTGGTCGCCATCACCCGGTCACACGAGGTTGTCACCGTCATCCACGATCCCGGCGGCGAGATCGTGAACCACCCGACGAACGTCACCTGGGGCGGCCCCGACCTGAAGGACCTCTATATCGGCTCGATCCGGGCCAATTATGTGCTGAAAAGCCGGTCCCCGGTTGCGGGACTGCCGCTGGTGCATCAACTGTAGGCGACGCGGACTTTCCAGAGTTACCGCCGATCACTAAAATGCTTGTTTGAATGTCGGGGCGCGAGGCTCCGCGGCAAGAAAACGGTCCAGGAGGACGCCAATGCGCGAGTACCTGCAGTTCTACATCGACGGCAAATGGGTCGACCCGGTCACGCC
>JBOHKZ010000022.1:0-11064 GCA_050729355.1 Phenylobacterium sp.
CATGTGCTTGAAGAGGAAGCCGAGGATCGCCTCGGTCTCCGGCCCGCTCAGCCCCTCTACGCCTACGGTGTAGACCGGGCTGATGAAGAGCGCCTTGCGGCCCGTCACCGGATGGATGCGGACCAGCGGATGGGCGTGGGTCTTCTCGGCTTCCTTCGAGGTGATGATCTCCATGGTCCGGGCGGCCGTCTCCTTGGCGAAGGAGCCCTGGGTGCCGTAGGGCCGCGCCGCGGAATGGATCGCGCGCAACGGGGCCAGCATCGAGTGCATGGTCTGCGACAGCGCCTCATAGGCCCGCGTGCAATCGCAAAAGAGCGTGTCGCCGCCGACCGGAGGGGTCACCTCGGAACGCAGGATGGTGGCCGCCGGCGGCTGGTCCTGGAAGCTCCAGTCGGAGTGCCAGCCCGCCCCGAAGTTGGTGGCCTTCTCATCCGGCTCGCGGCGCAGCTCCAGCACATTGGGGCGCCCCGGCATCGGCTTGATGAAGGGGTCCTTCCCGAACGCGCCCATCTGCAGGGTGAAGGCCTCCAGCTCGTCCAGGCTGAGCGGCTGGTCGGGAAACGCCACCACGCCGTGCCGCGCCCAGGCGGCCTTCACCTCGGCCAGCACATCGGCCGCCAACGGCTTCGTCAGGTCCGCGCCGGCGATCTCCGCCCCAAAACCGCTCGGCTGCGCGGTCACTGTGATCGTGCGATAGGCGCTATCAGCTTCCTGCAACATCGCTGGTCCTCCGGACGCTGGGTCAACCGCGCCAGTATGAAACACCTGTTTGCGTCCGTCCCGGCAAGCCTGTAATCGAACCCCGCCATGACCGCTTTCGACACCCAAGAAGACAAGTTGTTGACCCTGGTCCCCGACCATCAGGTCAACGCCCGTGAAACGTTCGGCGTCGACTTCGACATGAAGGCGCCCGCCTTCACGACGCGTGACCCGCACGTCCCCGATCTCGACGAGAACTACAAGTTCGACCCCGAGACCACGCGCGCCCTGCTGGCCGGCTTCGCCCACGACCGCCGCGTGATGGTCCAGGGCTATCACGGCACCGGCAAGTCGACTCACATCGAGCAGGTGGCCGCCCGGCTGCACTGGCCTCTGGTGCGGGTGAACCTCGACAGCCACGTGTCGCGGATCGACCTGGTCGGCAAGGACGCCATCGTCCTGAAGGACGGCAAGCAGGTCACCGAATTCCGCGAAGGCATGCTGCCCTGGGCGATCCAGCGGCCGATCGCGCTCGTCTTCGACGAATACGACGCCGGCCGCCCGGACGTGATGTTCGTGATCCAGCGCGTGCTGGAGGCGCAGGGCAAGCTGACCCTGCTCGACCAGAACCGCGTCATCCGGCCGAACCCCTGGTTCCGCCTGTTCTCCACGACCAACACCATCGGTCTTGGCGACACGACCGGCCTCTACCACGGCACCCAGCAGATCAACCAAGGCCAGATGGACCGCTGGTCGATCGTCACCACGCTGAACTACCTGGCGCATGACGTTGAAGCTGAGATCGTGCTGGCCAAGGCGCCCAGCTACAACACCGCCGACGGCAAGCGCACGATCAACGCCATGGTCCGCGTCGCCGACATGACCCGCAACGCCTTCATGAACGGCGACATCTCGACGGTCATGAGCCCGCGGACGGTGATCACCTGGGCCCAGAATTCCGAGATCTTCGACGGCGACATCGCGCTGGGCTTCCGGATGACCTTCCTGAACAAGTGCGACGAGCTGGAGCGCGGCACCGTCGCCGAGTTCTTCCAGCGCGCCTTCGGCCAGGACCTGCCGGAGAGCACGGCGCGGGTGCGGGTGGCCTAGGCCGCCTCGAACTCGCCCGCGACGAACCGGTCGCGCAGGACGAATTTCTGGATCTTGCCGGACCCGGTGAGCGGCCATTCGCTCACCTCGATCCAGTGCGCCGGCGTCTTCTGCGGTGAAATCCGCTCGCGGCAGTGGGCGACCAGGGCGGACCGATCGAGGCCGGCGCCCGGCGCAAGCCGCAGGAAGCAGACGACAATCTCGCCCCAGCGGTCGTCAGGCACGCCGACGACCGCCACTTCGGCGACGTGCGGATGTTCCAGCAGCACGTTCTCGATCTCGGCGGGGAACAGGTTCTCGCCGCCGCGGATGATCATCTCCTTCACGCGGCCGGTGATCCGGAGGTAGCCGCGGGCGTCGAGCGTGCCTAGGTCGCCGGTGTGCAGCCAGCGCTCGGCGTCGATAGCCGCGGCGGTCGCGGTCGGGTTGTCGTTGTACTCGAGCATCACGCAGTATCCCCGGACACAAACCTCTCCGACCGCGCCGATCGGCACGACGGCGTTGGTGCGCGGGTCGCGGATCGAAAGCTCGGTCTGCGGCATGGCCTGGCCTACCGTCTCACACATGTCCTGGACGGAGTCGTCGCTCCGAATCTGCGTGAGCAGGGGCGAGCTCTCGGTCTGGCCGTAGACGGTCTGGAAGGCGCCGCCGAACAGATCGCGCGCCCGCCGGACCAGGTCGGGCGGCACCATCGAGCCGCCTGAGACGGTCAGTCGGACCGCCGACAGGTTGCGAGGCTGCGCGGCCTGGGTCTCCGCCAGGGCCACCAGCATGGTCGGGACGCCCAGCATGACCTGCACGCGCTCCGCTTCCATGATGTCGAGTATCCGGGGTGGATCGAACAGCTTGGCCAGGATCATCCGGCAACCGAACTGGGCAGCGCCCAGGGTGGTCATCCCGCACCCGGCCGTGTGGAACAGCGGCATGTAGTTGATCATCGTGTCGCCAGCGCGCAGGCCCGCCCGCACGCCATAGAAGCGGGCGTTATTGGTGACGCCGCGATGATGCAGGACCGCCCCCTTTGGGAAGCCGGTCGTGCCGGAGGTGTACTGGATCTGCACCGGATCGTCCGGCCGGACGTCAGGCAGGCTCCTAGACGCGTCCGCACCGGCGAACAGCGCTGCTGCGTCCTCCATGTCGACCAGTTCGCGCAGCGCTGGAAGCTCGGCCGCGACCTCGGCGGCGATCCGGGCCATCGGGTTCCCACGGTGCTCGCCGACGAAGAAGAGACCGACGGCGCCCGACTGCTCCAGCACGAATTGCAGCTCGCGGGGTCGATAGGCGGGGTTGGCGGTCACCAGCGTCAGTCCCGCGAGCGCGGCGCCGTATTCCAGGATCACCCACTCGGGGATATTTGGCGCCCAGACCGCGATCCGCTCGCCGGGCCGATAGCGCGAGAGCAACGCCCGAGCCAGGCGCTCGGCGTCGGCCAGCAACTCGGAATAGGTCCAGCGTCGGCGCAGCTCGCCCGCCAAATCCGCCTCGACCAGGGCCTCGGCGTCCGGCGTCGCGGCGGCCGCCGCGCGCAATACGCCGCCGACCGTGGTCTCCAGGACCACGTCGTCCGTCTGCGCGGGAAAATAGGATTCCCCCAGGTTCACCTTGTACATGTCGATCCCCTGCCCCGCCCGATCTTGGTCCAGGCGGCCGCGAGCGGCAAGGAGAACGCCGGTCTCCCAACGAGTGACCTAGGAGCCGCCGTCCAGCGGCCGCGTCCGGGTCACCTCCAGCGGGTGGTCGATCAACGGTTGCACGCGTTCCAGGAAGCGCACCGTGTGCGACAGGCCCGCATGCAGTTCGAACGCCACCTCGTCGACCCAGCGCGAGTGGATGTGGAACAGCCGCGGATCGCCGGTCGCGCGATAGGCCGCGATGAACACGCACCCGGCTTCCTGGCGCGAAGGCCCCGTGACGTCCCGCAGCGCCGCCGCGACGCCCTCCTCCTGTCCCTCGCGGGCATGGAAGCGGATGAAGATCGACAGCTCCATGCCGGTCAGCCTACCCGCTTGAACGTCGCGATCCAGTTCGCCTCCCAGGTCTTGCCGCCGTCGTCCGAGAAGGCCTGTTCCAGCTTGAACGTGTTCGCGGTGATGTCCGAGAAGATGAACCGAACGAAGATCGCCCGGTCGTTGAAGGTCTCCTGGTCGTAGAACTCTCCACGTCCGTTCTTGAAGCCGCCGATCATCGGCGTCCCGAGGGCGCCGCCGCGCGCGCTGGCGAAGCTCAGGCTCCACTGCTTCGAGGCCGGATTGTAGAGGCGCAGGCTCAGCCCCTGGATACGACCGGCCGGACCCGAGATGTCGATCTCGCCCAGGTTGGCGGCGCCGCCCCAGACCTTGTTGACCACCGAACTGCCGTCGTACTCGACCCACTCGGTCGAGCCGCTGAGCGGTTTAACCAAGCGCTTCAGATGCATGGTCCAGTCGCCGAACTCGAAATCGAAGTCGTGCCGGCCGTCGCCTGCGGGGGGCGTGGCCGCCGGCTGGGCCTGGGCCGCGACCGGCAGCAGGATGAGGGCGACGGCGAGCACGGCGGACTTGATCCGCCGGAAACGGACTTGGACTATCATGGGCTCCTCAGGCTTTCTCGTCGGCGACGCTAGCCCGCTACCATCCGCGTCACGAGAAGGAACCTTGGGGTACCTATGAGCCAGGCCCGCCGCACCAATCCCGTAAGCGACTGCCCCCTGACCGCGGCGCTCGCCGCCATCGGCAGCAAGTGGAAGCTGATCATCATCTACTGGCTGGCCGAACAGCCCCGGCACTTCGCCGGCCTGCGCCAGCTGATGCCTGCGATCTCGCAAAAGGTGCTGACCGAGCAGCTTCGCGAGCTAGAAGCGGATGACATCGTCCACCGCCAGGAGACCGGCCAGGTTCCGGCCCCGGTGATCTATTCGCTCACGGACTACGGCCGCTCGATCCTCCCCATCGTCGAAAACGTCCGCCTCTGGGGCCGCAGCCACATCGAACATTTCGACAGCTAGCCGACCTGTCGTAGCCAATCTCGCGCGATGCTCTCCACCCGATCGATCTCAAATTCGGGAAGAATGCCGGTGTGCATCACGATGTTGCGCGAAAGCTCAAGGTCATTGAAGCGCGACGTGACCCAGGCCTGATCAGGAAAGAGGTCCGAGAACTCATCCCAATTCGCGATGATCGTCTGGGCGAGGTTGCCGAAGAACGTGTAGCCCAACAATTCGGTAGAGCGTTCGGTGTGATAGCGGTTCGATTTTTCCTTTGATCGGAGCTCCGCCACTTTCTTCCTCACGCTAGCAGGTACGCTATCCCACCAATTTGCCCCTTTTCGCTCGCGCAGTCGGTCTGCAATGAGCTCTCGCGCCGAGTTCTCCAAGGCAAACACGAGTACATAGACCGATGCCATTTTGCTGGCGCTGGCGAGGATGCGGGGGCTGAAGTCGGATTCACTAGCGCGTTCGATGAGTTTCGCTTCAGAGGGCAAGTCGATATCGATGCCGTCGTTTCGGAGGCGCCTGAAATCATCCTGCAATAGCATCGCGTCGAAGACGAACTGACGGACGGATCTCTCGGGCATCAGTGAATTCCCAAGGTGTCGCGTAAGCTTCGGAAAATCGCGTTATAAACCGAGATATCGGTCGTCGCGGGTAGGTGGATCTCGATATTGTAATTCAGCGACGGAGTTCGGCGGGGCGGCCTTTCGTCGTTTGTCGCTTCGGCTTTCTCCGGTGGAGTCTCTTCACTCGCAACTGGGATTTCGACCGCCCTCTCGGCTACTCGCGCACCGTCAAATTTCGCGATGCTCAAAAGCGCTTTGAATGTGCTGAATGCTCGGCCGACGTAGGCAGCATCTTTACCCGTTACACGAGAAATCGCCGACCGGATGTCAGCGTCGCTTGCTTTATGAATGCTTGTGTTGATTGCAAACAAGTCGGCATAGGCCTGCTTGATCAACTGACCGAGCGCGAACGGCCGTCGTCCGGGATCGCGAACTTCATCGTAGGCTGTCGTCGGCGCACCGTTCTCATTTACTAAACCTAGATAGCGAAATAGAGAGACAAACGCCCTATCGTTTGAGCTTCCAAAACCGATATTCTTTAAGAATTCATACGAAAATCTACTCGGCTTTGCCGCATTACCTATCGCCTCTAGTAATTTTCCAATCTTACCGTTGTTGAGAACATACGGATACGTGTCGACCATTTGAATTCCCCCTCGCGCCAGGGTTGTCATACGGCGAGAGAATGTCAAATTTGAAGGTGGAGCCCCGGAATGCCACCGAGGGCTGGACCTGCCCTACCCTTCGCCGCATCCTGTAGTCATTGCTGACCAACAAGCATTGCTGCGGGGAAGATATGTCCAAGAGTTTATTGCGGGTGCTCGCGTTGAGCGCCGCTGTCGCCGTGTCCGGGTTCGGGGCGCACGCCCAAACCGTCAAGAACGACTATTCCAAGCCTCAGACCTGGCTCTGCTGGCCGGGCAAGGCGGGCGACGCCTGCGCCATCGACCTGACCACCACGGTGATCAAGGCGGATGGGTCGGAGAGCGTCGAGCCGTTCAAGGCCAACCCCAAGGCGCCGATCGACTGCTTCTACGTCTATCCGACCGTCTCCAACGACAAGACCGTGCTCTCCGACATGCACGCCGACGCGGAGGAGCTGAACGTCGTGAAGGCGCAGTTGGCGCGGTTCGGCTCCAAGTGCCGGATCTACGCCCCGCTCTATCGTCAGTTCACCCTCACCGCCCTCCGCGCCCGGATGACCGGCAAGGCGCTGGACATGACCGGCGTGAACCCCGCGACCACCTACGACGACGTGCTCGACAGCTGGAACTACTACCTGGCGCACGAGAACAAGGGCCGCGGCGTCGTGCTGATCGGCCACTCCCAGGGCTCCGGCCTGCTCACCCAGCTGATCGCCAAGGAGATCGACGGCAAGCCGGTGCAGGCGAAGATCGTCTCGGCCATCCTGATGGGCACCCGCCTGCCGATCGACAAGGGCAAGGACACCGGCGCCTTCAAGTCGATGCCGCTCTGCCATTCCGCCTCGCAGATCGGCTGCGTCATTGCCTATGCGAGCTTCCGCGACACCATCCCGCCGCCGACGGGCAGCCTGTTCGGCAAGGCGTCCGGCGACCAGATCGCGGCCTGTTCCAACCCCGCGGCCCTGGGCGGCGGCAAGGGCGAGCTCCACGCCTACCTCTCCAACGGCGCCCAGATCGCCGACAGCGGCAGCCGCAAGATCGAGTGGGTGAAGGGCAAGCCCAATCCGACGACGCCGTTCGTCTCGGTCCCCGGCCTGCTGTCGGCGACCTGCGTCGAGAAGAACGGCTTTAGCTACCTGGAAGTGCATGTGGCGGGCGACCCGGCCGATCCGCGCACCGACGACATCCTGGGCGACGTGATGGCCGGCGGCCAGGTAAACGCCGCCTGGGGCCTGCACCTCATCGACGCCCACCTCGCCATGGGCAACCTCGTCGACATCGTCGCCGCCGAGACCAAGACCTACCTGGCGAAGAAGTAGGCGTGAAAAAGGGGGCGCGGAACCGCGCCCCCTCCTTCAGTCCGTGAAGTGTCGCTAGTTCCCGCTGATCTTCCGGCCGGCCATGACGCCGAGCACGAGGAAGACCAGGAAGCCTACGACGAACAGGAAGAACAGGATCTTCGCGATCCCGGCCGCCGCGCCGGCCATGCCGGTGAATCCCAGGCCGCCCGCGATCAGGGCGACCACGGCGAAAATCAAAGCCCACTTGAGCATCGCGCTCTCTCCCAAAAGCCAAGGTCTTCAAAGGAACCTTGGCTTAGCAACGCGAGGCTTGGCCGTACCGTTCCGCTCAGAACGCTTTCGTGACCCCGACGAAGACGCCGCGCCGCGGACCAAACTGTGGCGCGCCCACGCCGATCCCCGAGCCATCCCGGATCGCGTACTTCTTGTCGAAGACGTTGGTGACGTCGAGACGCAGGCTGAGCGGCCCGCCGGGCAGCCCGTCGAACTCCTGCGAGGCGCCCAGATTCACCTGGGTATAGGAGGGCAGCTTGTCGCCGTTGGGGACCGCTCCGTCGCGGCGCAGGCCCGAGCCATAGATCACGTCCCCCGAGACCCGGGTGTTCCCGAACCGGTACGTGGCGCCGCCGGACACCGTGTAGGTCTGGTCGTGGTCCAGGTAGATGTAGTGGTTGGCGATGTAGGCGAGGTCGGCCGGGTCGAAGTTGAACTGGCTGGACACGATGTCCTTCCCCTTGGCGCGCGAGATCGCCAGGTTGGCGTAGGTCGTCAGCGGGCCCGCCTCGTAGTTGGCCGAGAACTCGATCCCCTTGGCGTAGCCCTTGGCGTAGTTGAACGGCGTCAGGATGATCGGCGCGCCGAACTGGCCTTCGTCCAGCAGGTTCTTGGCGTCCTTGTAGTAGGCGTCGACGCCCAGGCTGAGCGGGCCGAAGTGCTGCTCAAGCCCGATGTCGTAGTAGTTGGAGCGCTCCGAGCGCGGCGCATCGTTCAGCGTGCCCGGCGCCTGGGCCGTCGTGCCGACGAACTTGCTCACCGTCTCGCTGGCCACCAGCTCGAAGGGCGGCGGGGTGAAGTAACGGGCATAGCCCACGTGCACGACAGTCCCCGTGGCCGGCGTCCAGACCAGGTTCACCCGCGGGCTGAGCTGGTTTTCCTTGCGGAACGCGTCGAGCGTGTCGAAGCGCAGGCCGTAGTTCAGGGTCAGGGTGTCGGCGAGCTTCCACTCGTCCTGGGCGAAGATCGAAAACGTCGTCCCGACCGTGTGGCCGCTCTCGGCGATGACCAGCGGCGTGGTGCTGGTCTGCGCGCCCGAGGCGTCCACCGGCAGCACCTGGGAGCTGGTCTTGCTGGTGGTGCGGTCGCGAGACGCGATCAGCCCGCCGCGCAGGGTGTGGCTGTCGTTCAGCGTGTAGACGCCCTCGAGCTGCAGGCCGAGCGCCAGGTCGGTCTTCTTGGCGTCCTGGGCGATGCCGTTGAAGAGCAGCTCGCCGAGGTCGTCGGCCGAGTAATTGAGCGTCGAGTAGCGGGCGAACAGCGAGGCCTGGCCGGTGAACTTGTCGGTCGAGCGCTGGTAGGTGGTGATGGCGTAGGTAGTGCCCTCGCGCTGGTTCTGGTCGAGCGCCTCGCTGGCGAAGGCGGTCTGGCCGTTCACATTCAGACCGAGCGTCGGCTGCTGGCCGGCGACGTTCGGGATTTCGAAGCGCTGTTGCGAGGTGCCGATGATCGCCGAGACGCGGCTCGTGTCGTCGATGATGTGGTCGAAGTAGCCGAAGCCCTGGAACTGGTCGGAGTGGTCGTGCAGCGGGGTCGAGCGGCCATCCGGGCTCTCGATGCCGACGTCGGTGCCGGTGTAGCTCAGCGAACCGAAGGCGCTGGAGCGGCCGAACGAGCCGCCGCCCTCGATGCTGGGCGTGATCACCCCGTGGCTGCCGCCATAGATCGAGGCCTCGCCGCCGGTCTTGAAGCCGCTCTTGGTGGTGATGTTGATGATGCCGGCGGTGCGCAGGCCGTACTGGGCGGGCAAGGCGCCGGTGATCAGCTGGATGTTGGACGCCAGCCGGGGCGAGAGCGTCTGGCCGAACACCGCCAGGCCCTCGGGCAGGATCACGTTATTGAGCCGGTACTGGATGTTGCCGTGGTCGCCGCGCACGTGCAGCTGGCCGAAGCTGTCCTGCGCCACGCCGGGCGCCTGCAAGACCACCTGGTTGAGCTGGGTGTTGGCTCCGCCAGGCAGGTTGGTGATGAACGCCTGCGGGAGGGAATAGCTGGTGGCCCCCAGCGCCGGCTCGACCGCCGCACGCGCCGCATCCAGTCGCTGGGCGGTCACCACCACCTCGGAGACCGTGTCGTCAGCGCTTGGCGCGTCGGCGGCGACGGCGGTGGATGCACAGACGGCGAAGGTGCTCGCGGACGCCAGCAGCAACAGGATTTTCGACAACGCCGTACTCCGTCTCGACCCCGGGCCTTGAACTCAGGCGCAGGTGTTATGAGATAACATAGCTGTTATGAAATAACATAACGTGCCGTCAAGAGCCGTTGCGGCGAAGCGGGGTCCGGAGTTAGCTGACGCCTATGAACGAGGCATGCCATCACGACGACGGCGAACATCCTGGCCTGAAGGGCGCGGCGCTCAAGCGCGCGCTCGGACAGGCCGAGACCCGCTGCATGAGCACGCAGGAACGGCTGACCGTTCCGCGCAAGCGGGTGCTGGAGCTGTTGCTGGAGGCCGATGCGCCTCTGAAAGCCTATGACCTGATCGCGGCCTATGGCGAAGGCGGCGAGCCCGCCAAGCCGCCGACCGTCTACCGCGCCCTGGAATTCCTCGAGCGCCTGGGCTTCGCCCACCGCATCGAGAGCCTGAACGCCTACGTCCCCTGCCGCCTGGACGGAGCGGGGCACAAGGCCGCCTTCCTGATCTGCGAGTGCTGCGGCGCCGCCGAAGAGTTCGAACCCGACTTCGCCCCGCAGCTCGCGGCCGCGGAAGCCCACGGCTACGCCGTCACCGGCGTAACCCTGGAAGCGCGCGGCCTCTGCCCGGCCTGTCGCTGAGCCCTTCCCCTCCCCTTGGGGGGAGGGACAGGCCTACCAGAAGATGTCCTGCACCACCTGGACGACGCGGCCGCTGTAGCTGTCGATGAGCAGGGCGTCGTTGCCGACACGGACCCAGTCGTAGCCCAGCGGCGGATAGGGCAAGCCGTAGCTCCACCAGTCGTTCAGCAGGTAGTCCGAGCCGTACCAGCCGCGCGGCAGGATCTCGCCGAACAGCCAGCTATGCGCATAGAAGCCAACCGGCGGGCGATAGTAGCCATACCGGTAGCGCTGGTGGCTGCGGTAGACCGGCGGATAGCGGCCCTGCTGCCAGTGCGGCCGGCCGCGGTCGTCGCGGCGGTCCCAGCCGTTGCGGTTCCAGTCGTTGTGGTCGCCGCCGCGGCGGTTCCAGTCGCCTCGGTCGCCGTTGTTGAAGCCATTGTCGCGGTCGCCATACCGGCGGCGGTCGGCGTTGTTCGACCCGCCGTTGCGGTCGCCGTCGCCACGACGGCCGTCGCGAGTGGCCGGAGCGCCGGGATTGCCGCCGCGCCGCTGATCGTTCTGGAACTGCCGTGCGGCGTCCTGCTGACGCCCGGCGACGTCGCGATTGGCGCGCGGCGAGCCCTGGACGCCCGGCTGGACGCTGGGCTGCCCGCCTTCGTCGCCGCGGAACTGTTCGCGCGGACGCGGCGGACGCGCCGGCGGGGCGACCGGAGCCTGCGGCGCGACCTGCGCCTGGGGCGGTCCGC
>JBOHKZ010000023.1:0-6507 GCA_050729355.1 Phenylobacterium sp.
CTTCCAGGCCGTTCAGGTTCTTGCGGGTGATGAAGTTGACGACGCCGCCGACGGCGTCGGCGCCGTAAACGGCCGAGGCGCCGCCGGTCAGCACGTCGACGCGTTCAACCAGCGCGGTCGGGATGAAGTTCAGGTCGGCGGACACGGCGGTGATCGCCGAGGTCGGGTTGCCGGCCTGCAGTCGCCGGCCGTCGATCAGCACGACGGTGCGGGCGGAACCCAGGCCGCGCAGGTTGACCGTGGCCGTGCCCGAGGAGCCGTTGGAGTAGTTGGAGCCCTGCGAGGCGAAGGCCTGCGGCAGGGAGTTGATCAGGTCTTCGACCCGCGACACGCCCTGCGCCTTGATGTCGGCGGAGCCGAGCGAGGTGACCGGCGCGACGCTGGTCAGGTTCGGCGACGGGATCCGGGTGCCGGTGACGACGATTTCGGAGACTTCGCCGCCAGCAGCCGTTTCGGCCGCGGAGGCTTGCGTAGCGGAAAAGCCAAGAATGGCCGCGCCGCAGATCATCGAGGAGGCCAGAAGGCGCTCCCGCGTGGGATTGATTTTCAAGGTCTACATCCTCCAGCGGTCGGCCTGCGGCCGGACCAGCTCCCCAAACAAATCGGTCCCGGAAACGAAGTCGCGTCCGGTTACGGTGGAGTTACGGGCGTAACGAATGCACGGTCAACGAACATTAGAGATTGGCAATGTTGCTGACGCCGACGTGTCGCATTCTGGTCACAGATTGCGCGGCCCAGCTTGGCGACGCGCATGGATCGTGCACGCAAATCCACAAATCCCGGCGAATGTGGTTCTGAAATGTGGCCGGCGCGACTGGACAGGCTGACCCGGTCGGTGACTTTTGCCCTTGCGCGGCGAACGACCGACGCGGCGAGGATCGACAGGCCCGCCCGGCCGCTTCAATAGACGCTTCGAACAGATCATGAGGCCGACCCGATGAAAGCTTTTGGAACGCGCGCAGGGCTCGGCTCGGCGATCTTCCTCGTGACGGTCATGGCCGCCGGCTCGCTGGCCGCCGCGCCGCCGCCGGCCGGTTTGTCCGCCAGCACGCGCGCCAAGGTCCTGCAGGGCCTCAGCGACTGCCGCAAGCTCACCGACAACACCGCGCGCCTGGCTTGCTACGACGCCGCCGCCGCGGGACTCGAACAGGCCGAGGCCAAGGGCGACATCGTGGTGGTCGACCGCGAGCAGGCGCGCCAGGTTCGCCGCCAGGCCTTCGGCTTCACCCTCCCCTCGCTGGCCATGTTCGAGAAGGGCGAGAAGCAGGAGGATATCGAGAACACCACCGGCACGGTCGCCGCCGCCCGCCAGAACGGCGCGCGCAAGTGGGTGGTCAAGCTGGAGGACGGCGCCGTCTGGACCCAGGTCGACGCCACCGAGCTGTTCGCCGATCCCAAGCCCGGCGATCCCGTGCGGATCAAGAAGGCCTCGCTGGGCAGCTACCTGATGGTGGTCGGGAAGAACGGCGCGGTCCGCGCGCACCGCGAGGAGTAGCGGTAGATGCTCCCCTCAGGGGGAGCTGTCAGCGAAGCTGACTGAGGGGTTTGAGGCCCCGAGCGGTTGGCGAAGTGGCCTTCAATCCCCTCCGTCTCGTCGCTTCGCGCCGAGCCACCTCCCCCTCAATCGCGCTTCGCGCTGGGGGAGGATCACCGGTCCTTCGGGTCGATGGCGTCGCGCAGGCCGTCGCCGATGAAGTTGAAGCTCATCAGGGTGACGACCATCACCAGCGACGGGAAAATGAGCAGCCAGGGCGCCAGCTCCATGTCCTGCGCCCCGTTGGCGATCAGAGTGCCGAGCGAGGCCATCGGCGGCTGAACGCCGAGGCCCAGGAAACTCAGGAAGCTTTCGGCCAGGATCACCGCCGGGATGGTGAGGGTCACATAGACCACCACCGGTCCCAGCAGGTTCGGCACGATGTGGCGCGTGATGATGGCGCCTTGGCTGAGCCCCGCGGCGCGGGCTGCCTCGACGAACTCCTTCTGCTTCAGGGTCAGCGTCTGACCGCGCACGATCCGGCTCATGGTCAGCCACTCGACCGCTCCGATCGCCACGAAGATCAGGATGATGTTCGACCCGAAGGTCACCATCAGCAGGATGACGAAGAAGATGAAGGGCAGCGAATAGAGCACGTCGACGAAGCGCATCATCAGCTCGTCCAGCCGTCCGCCCGCGAAGCCCGCCACCGCGCCCCAGGCCACCCCGATCACCAGCGAGACGAACGTTGCGATCAGGCCGATGGCCAGCGAGACCCGCAAGCCCATCAGCAGGCGAGCCAGGAGATCGCGGCCCAGCGAGTCGGTTCCGATGAAGTGGCCGTTCTGCAGCGGACCCAGCCAGACGTCGTCCTTATTGATCTCGTCGTAGCGATAGGCCGTGAGGTGTGGCCCGACGATCGCAGCTGCCACCAGCACGGCCAGCACGATCATGCTGGCGACCGCGGCCTTGTTGCGGAAGAGCCGCCGGCGCGCATCGTCCCAGAGGCTGCGCCCCTTGACCGCCGCCTGCAGCGCCGGCGCGCCTTTGCCCGAGCCGGGGATCAGGATCGAGGTGCTCATGCGAGCCGCACCCGCGGATCGAGCGCCGCATAGAGCAGGTCGGCGATCAGGTTCAAAAGCAGGATCAGACCCGCGTAGACGATGACCATGCCCATGACGACGGTGTAGTCGCGCTGCAGCGCGCTGATCACGAAGAACTTCCCCAGGCCCGGTAGGTTGAAGATCTTCTCGACCACCAGCGAGCCGGTGAGCAGCCCGGCGCAGGCCGGGCCGAGGTAGCTGACCAGCGGCAGGAGGGCTGCGCGCAAGGCGTGCTTGCCGACGATCCGGTGCTCCGGCAGGCCCTTGGCCCGGGCGGTCCGCACATAGTTGGAGTGCAGCACCTCGATCATGCCGGCGCGGGTGAGCCGCGAGATGATCGCGATCTGCGGCAGGGCCAGCACCGTCACCGGCAGCACCAGGTTGATCAGCGCCCCGTCGTTCCAGCCGGCGCTCGGCAGCCAACCGAGCTTTGAGGCGAACACCAGCACCAGCAGCGGCGCGGTCACGAAGGTCGGGATGCAGACCCCCAGGATGGCGATCGTCATGACGCCGTAGTCGACGCCGCGGTTCTGCCTGAGCGCCGCCAGCACGCCCAGGCTGACTCCCACCACGGAGGCCAGGACGATCGCCGACAGGCCGAGCTTCAGGCTGACCGGATAGTTCTCCTTGAGGATCGCGAGGACGGTCTTGTCTTTATATTTAAGCGAGGGCCCCAGGTCGCCGCGCGCCACGCCGGCCAGGTAGTCGAGGTACTGCTGACCCAGCGGCTTGTTCATGCCGTACTTGGCGAGCACGTTCCGCTCGATTTCCGGCGAGAGCCTGCGGTCGGTGTCGAAGGGGCTGCCGGGCGCCGCGCGCATCATGAAGAAGGCGAGCGTGACGACGAGGAAGAGGGTCGGGATAGCGACCAGAAGGCGTCGGCCGATGAAGCGGAACATGTACGGCGACCAGCCTTGGGGCTTGGGCCTTTTGGGGGCCGGGCGTTGCGAAACTTCCACCGGCCCCCGATGATGTCAAACGAAGGGCTTCTTAGGCCAGCCAAGCAGGATCAAATGTCCGACTTCCGACGCGTCACTGACGATTTCTCCACCGCCCCGCAGATCAGCGTGGCGGACGTGGCCGAGGCGGCCCGCCTGGGCTTCAAGACGATCATCAACAACCGCCCCGACGGCGAAGACCCGGACGCGCCGCAAAGCGCCGACATCGAGGCCGCCGCGCGCGCCGCCGGCCTCGACTATGTGCACATCCCCGTCCGCGGCGGCCCCGGCCCGGCCGAGGTCGAGGCGGTGAAGGAGGTCGTCGACAACGCCGACGGCCCGGTGCTGGCGTTCTGCCGGTCGGGCACGCGCTCGATCGTCACCTGGTCGATCGGCCAGGCGACATCCGGAGCGATGAGCCGGGGCGAGTTGACGGACCTCGGCCGGGCGGCCGGCTACGACCTCTCGGGCGTGCTGGGCGGATGATCCCCTACGTCCGGGATATCCAGTTCGAGTACGGCGCCTGCGACCAGGTCTCGCCGCTGATCCGCCGGGTGGTGGCCAACAATCCGGGACCGTTCACCTTCAAGGGCACCGGCACCTACATCGTCGGCAAGGGCGAGGTGGCGGTGATCGACCCCGGCCCCGACATGGCCGACCACCTGGCCGCCATCCTGAAGGCGACCGAGGGTGAGAAGATCACCCACATCCTGATCACCCACCATCACTCCGACCACTCGCCGCTGGCCGGCCCGCTGAAGGCCGCGACCGGGGCGACGATCTACGGCTGCGCGGTGGCGGGACATGAGGAAGAGGACAGCGGCGAAGTGAAAATGGAGGCCGGCCACGACCTCGACTTCCGCCCCGACGTCAGCCTGTGCGGCGGAGGCGAGGTCTCTGGCCCCGGCTGGACGATGGAGGCGATCCCGACGCCGGGCCACACCTCCAACCACCTCTGCTACGCGCTGAAGGAAGAGAACGCCTGCTTCTCCGGCGACCACATCATGGGCTGGTCGACCACGGTGATCACCCCGCCCGACGGCGATATGAGCGACTACCTGGCGAGCCTCGACCTGATCCGGTCGCGCAACTTCACGACGCTTTGGCCCACTCACGGCCCGCCGATCCGCGAGGTGACGCCGTTCATCGACGCCTACATCGAACATCGGCACGACCGGGCGAACCAGATCCTGACGGCGCTGAAGGCCGGCCCCGGCCGGATCAAGGACCTGGTGCCGACGCTCTATGCCGACGTCGATGCGCGGCTGCATCCGGCGGCGGCGCGTTCGATGCTGGCCGCGATGATCTACCTGGCCCGCGAGGGAAAGATCGTCACGGATGGTGCGGCCGGACCGGACAGCGCGTACCGGCTTGCTTAGGCTCGCGCGGCAGATCGTTCTGGCGGCGATATTGGCGTTGTCGGCCGGGCTAGCCTCGCTCCCAGCGGCAGCGAGCCCCAAGAAGGATGTCTGCGTCGTGGCGAGCGACCGGTGCGTAGCGAACATCGGCGACGTTTCCGCGTGCCGCGCCGCTCAAACGACGTGTCAGGCTATGCGAGCGTCGCAGAAGCTTGGGCCACCGGGGAAAACCTTGACCCCGGATCGGCGCACCGGACGGGTCGCCTTGCCGGAGCAACCGCCGACGGCTCCGACCCCCGAGGAGACACCCGGCGATCCCGCGGACGAGTTGGCTGTCAGCTGCGATCGGCAAGCTCGAGACCTGATTGAGGTTCGACTTCACGGCGCCATCAATCGAGTCGTGGTCACTCATCACCCTCGCATCGGAATCATCTGGCGGGCGGATACTTCCACGCCCAGTGATACGGGACCCTACGAACAGCGGCTCGTCTGTTCCCAAGGCTTGATGCTGCTCTTGCCGATGAAACTGGCCTATCCGAATGAGACCATTGCTCCGCTGAGCCCCAATTGAGGCATTCGCCGAGCTAGATGATCACCCGGGTCGGGGAGGCCGCGCCGCTCAGCAAGGCCGCGACGCTTTCCAGAGCGCCGCGCAGCACCGTTCGGCTGGCCGGGCCGCCCAGGGATATCCGCAGGCCCGAGGGGTGGACTTCCGAGGCGGCGAAGGTGTCGGCAGTGACTAACGAGAGCCCCTTCTCCTGGGCGACCCGATGCACCCGCCCCGGGTCCCAGCCCGGCGGCAGGTCCAGCCAGACGTGAATGCCTTCGGCCGCGCCTCTGGCTTGCGGCAGGACTTCGGCGGCGATCGCGCGTCGAGCGCGAGCCTCGCGCCGGACGCCGGCCAGCAGCCGGTCGGCGACCCCTTCGCGGATCCACGAGGTCGCCACCGCGCCCATCAGCGGCGAGGGCATCTGGGCGATGGCGCGCAGGCTCTCCCCGGTCCGCTCGGCCAGGACGCCTTCCGGCGGGGCGAGGAAGGCGATCCGCAGGCCCGGCGACAGGCACTTGGAGAGCGTGGCGAGATAGAAGGTGCGCTCGGGAGCCAGCGTCGCCAGCGCCGGGATCGGGGCGTCGAAGAGGCGGCTGTAGGGATCGTCCTCGATGATCCAGGCGTCGGCGCGGCGGGCTATCTCGGCGATCTCGCGGCGGCGCTCCAGGTCCATCGTGACGGCGGTCGGGTTGTTGGTGGCGGGCGTCAGGTAGATCGCGGGCGGCGGCGCGCCCAGGCAAAGCCGCGCCAGGGCGTCAGGTTTCATGCCGCCATTGTCGGACGCACAGACCGCCAGCCTGAAGCCGAACTGCCGGGCGGCGGACAGCAGGCCCGGGTAGACCAGGGGCTCGACTATCAGCGTCTCGCCGCCCGCTGCCCGCAGTGCTGAGAGTACGGCGGCGAGGCCGGTCTGGGCGCCTGGCGAGATCAGCAAGCGTTCCGGCGCGATGTCGCCAAGGCAAGGCGCGAGCCAGGCCGCCGCCGCGGTCTTCTGCCCCAGGCTGCCCCCGCCCGGATGGTAGGCCATCAAAGCCGAGGGATCGGTGCGCTCGAGGATCTCGCGCACGGCATCCTTGATCAGGGT
>JBOHKZ010000024.1:0-2900 GCA_050729355.1 Phenylobacterium sp.
CGCCGGTCAGGGTGACGCCGTAGCCGAGGTCGAGGCTCGAGAAGGCGCCCAGGGCCTGGGACTCGAAGGTGATGAGCTGGTCGGCGCCGAGGCCGGCTGCGGCGGCCAGGTAGTCGGCGCGCGCGCCGTAGGCGTTGGGCTTGGGGTTGATCGAGCCGGCGCCGTAGTCGTTGCCGGAATAGACGGCGACGGAAGCGGCGGCCGAACCCGCCGAGACGGCGGCCAGAACGGCTGCAGACGCGATAAGCGCGCCAAGGTTGCGGAACATTGTCTTGCGGTCCTCCAAACGAATCTGGAGGCGGGATGGCGCCGGTGGCCGGGGCCCCGCCTCGGGGAGGGGCTCAACTAGAGACCGCGGCTAAGCTTAACAATCGGCGTTCTCGCACCCGGACTCTGCGGATTTGCAGAGCCCGGGGCGATGAGGGCGCTACTGGCGGTAGGTCAGCTGAAGGTAGAAGAACCGGCCAGGCGCGTCGTAGGCGTTAGGATCGTAGTTGTTGAGGCTGCAGGTGACGCAGCCCGGAGGGTCCTTGTCGAACAGGTTGTTGACCCCGACCGCGACCTTGACGCCTTTCACGTAGTCGTTGGGCGTCCAACGGAACTGGGCGTCGAAGTAGGTCCGGCTGTTGAGCTTGTTCGGATCGTCGGCTTCCTGGACGCTCGAGAGGTAGCGGACGGTTCCGGTGGCGCCGAAGTCCGCATGATCCCAATCCAGCAGGAAGTTGGACTTCCACTTCGGATAGGCCTGGTCCGGACTGCCGCGCTCGGTGCCCAGCCGCTTGGTGGGCGCGAGGCCCGTCGAGGTCGGCAGAAGCTCGGTGAACTTCAGCAGGCGCGTCGAATACCAGTGGGCCCCGAAGCGGCCGAACGACCAGTCCGGCGAGGTCCAGTTGACGTTGATGTCCAACGCCTCGGTGCGGATTCCGCCGATGTTGATCAGCGGGTTGGCAATGCCCGAGATGGCGCCCGACGCCGTGCGCGAGATGGTGGCGCAGGACAGGTTGTCGTTGGTGTTGGCGCACCGCTGCAGCACGGTCGCCGCACTCAGCGCGTTGATCGCATCGTCCAGCTTGATGTTGGTGTAGGCGAGCTCGATCGAGCCGCCGCTGGCCCAGGTGGCGTCATGCAGGAAGGTGGGCTCCCACACGCCGCTGAAGTTCCAGCTCTCGCTGGTTTCCGGGGCCAGGTTCTGGTTGCCGCTGGTGATCACAGGCAACTGGGCGTTGAGCTGGACGTAGGAGCCGTTGGCCGGCACGCCGCGGGCGATGCAGTTGGCGCGAATGTTGGCCGGCGTGGCCGCGGAGAGGCCCGAGCAGGGATCCTCGACCACCTGGTCGAAGCGCGAGGCCCCGCCGAACAGTTCGCCGATGGAGGGCGCCCGGAAGCCCTGGCCCCAGGAGCCCCGGAAGAGCACTTCCTCGATCGGCTTCCAGGTGAGGCCGGCCTTGTAGGTCGAGTCGGATCCGGAGCCGGTGTAGTCGAACCAGCGTCCGGCCACCGAGGCGTCGAGGCGGTAGAAGAACGGCGCGTCCTTGACCAGCGGCACCCGCAGTTCAGCGTAGGCTTCCTTGACGGTGATCGAGCCGTGCGCCGGCTGGGCGGGGATGTCCGACGACAGGCCGGCGGCGACGATCGCGTCGGGCTGGAAGGAGCCCTCGGTCACCCGATGCTCCAGGCCCACCGCGAAGGCCAGCGGGCCGGCCGGCAGGTCGAAGATGTCGCCCGTTAGGTTGGCGCTGACGTCGCGCAGTTCCTGCTGCGAGGTGTCCTGCTGGGTAAAGCCGATGTAGTTCAGCATGGCCGGCGTGATGGTGCCGGCGCCGCCGAAGATATTGAGCGGCACGCAGGAGCCGGTGCAGGCCGAGGCCGGGCCAAGCGCCTGCTGCACCCGCTGGGCGTTGACGTTGCCGGTGAAGGTCTGGTCGGCGTGGTTGCGCGACCAGACGCCGTTCACGTCCCAGTGCCAGTTGTGATCGGAGACCTCGAACTCGCCGTCGAGCGTGCCGGCGACGTTCCAGGTGTCGACGGTCTGTTCGTAGTGGCGGGGTCCCGCCTCGACGAGGCGCCGGCCGATGAAGGCGTAGGTGCCCTCCTGCAGGGTGAAGCCGAAGGGGTTGTAGGGATTGGTGCGGTCGACGGCGACGGTGTCGAGCAGGTTGCCGTTGCCGGCGTCCGGTCCGACGAACAGCGGCAGCGGCGCCGCCTGGTTCGCCGACTTGCGCTGCACATAGGAGGCGCGGGCGCGGAAGTGGATCTGCGAGGTGATGTCCTGCGACACCGAGCCGAACAGGCTGATGCGCTCCAGCGGCGTCAGGATGTAGTTGAACGGCTGGAAGTTGAAACGGTCGGCGACGGTGAACGGCTTGAAGCTGCCGCTGGCGCCGGTGGGATCGGCCGGGTTGTAGATCGGCCGCTGACCGGGCTGAAGCGCCTGACGCAGGGTGGCGTTGATGTCGGTGTGGGTGTTGGGGTCGGTGACGATGAAGCGGCCCAGGGGCGTGCCGGAGCTGCACCCGGAGTCGCAGGCCGAGGCGAACGGCGCCGGGAAGCGCGAGATCGACCGGTCGCCCGAGAACACCGGATCCTGCTTGAAGTAGCCGCCGCCCACCACGATCGACAGGCCGCCCTCGGTGGCGCCCCAGGAGAGGTTGTAGTCCTGCGTGAAGCCGTCGTCCTTGTAGCCGCCGATCTGTGCGGTGCCCTGGAAGCCGTCCTGCCGCTGCTTGGTGATGATGTTGACCACGCCGGCGATGGCGTCGGAGCCGTAGATCGGCGAGGCGCCTTCCTGCAGGACCTCCATGCGGCTGATCATCGAGGTCGGGATGGTGTTGAGGTCGACGGCGCCGGGAACGCCGGACGCCGACGCGCCGGGAACCCAGCGCAGGCCGTCGACCATCACC
>JBOHKZ010000025.1:0-3124 GCA_050729355.1 Phenylobacterium sp.
GAACTGGCCCAGGGCGTCACCCTCGAAGTGATGGGCGAAGGCGATTCCATGGGTCCGCTGAACCCCGAGATGAAGGCCTTCGAGCAGAAGCGCCAGGGCGACATCAAGTACCCCATCACCTGGACCACCCTCGATCAGTACCTGACCTTCCTCGAGAAGAAGGGCGTCTCCGTGAACGTCGCGTCCTTCGTCGGCGCCGCCACCGTGCGCATCCATGAGCTCGGCGAGGGCGACGTCGATCCGACGCCGGAGCAACTGGCCGGCATGCGTGCGCTCGTGAAGGCCGCGATGGAGGACGGCGCCATGGGCGTGGGCTCCTCGATCATCTATGCGCCCGGCACCTACGCCGAGACGCCGGAACTGGCGGCCCTGGTCACCGAGGCCGGCAAGTGCGGCGGCTTCTACATCAGCCACATGCGCTCGGAGGGCGACCGGCTGGTCGAGGCCGTGGACGAGCTGATCGAGATCTCCCGCATCTCCGGCGCGCCGGCCGAGATCTACCACCTGAAGGCCTCGGGCCGGGAGAACTGGGGCAAGCTCGACACGGTGATCGCCCATGTCGAGGCGGCCCGCGCCAAGGGCCAGCGGATCACCGCCGACATGTACACCTACCCGGCCGGGTCCACCGGTTTTGACGCTGCCATGCCGACCTGGGTGCAGGCCGGCGGCGTCGAGAAGTGGATCGAACGTCTGAAGGACCCCGCCACCCGCGCCAAGGTCATCGCCGAGATGCACGAGGAGCATCCCAAGGGCTTCGAGAACCTGTTCCGCCAGGCCGGCGCCGAGGGCGTGCTGCTGGTCGGGTTCAAGAACCCCAAGCTGAAGCCCCTGACCGGCAAGCGGCTCTCCGAGGTCGCCAAGGATCGCGGCAAGAGCCCCGAAGACACCATCATCGATCTGGTGATCGAGGACGGCAGCCGCGTGCAGGTGGTCTATTTCCTGATGGACGAGAAGAACGTCGCCCGGGAAACCGCCCTGCCCTGGATGACCTTCGGCTCCGACGCCGCCGGCATGGCGCCCGAGGGCGTCTTCCTGCAGTCGTCCACCCATCCCCGCGCCTACGGAAACTTCGTCCGCGTGCTGGGCAAGTACGCCCGCGACGAGAAGACGCTGACCCTGCCCGAGGCCGTCCGGAAACTCTCCGCCCAGCCGGCGCACAACCTCGGCCTGCACGACCGCGGCCTGCTGAAGGCGGGCTATTTCGCCGACGTCGTGGTGTTCGACCCAAAGACCGTCACCGACCACGCCACCTTTGAAAAACCGCAACAACTGGCCACCGGCGTCGAGCAGGTGGTCGTCAACGGCCAGCAGGTCCTGAAGGATGGCCAGCCCACCGGCGCCCATGCGGGCCGCGTGGTGCGCGGTCGCGGCTGGACGGGCTGGAAGGACGGCGGCTGCCGTAAATCCGCCAAGGACTGGACCTGGTGATCGCGGATTAAACTGGCCTGCCGAGGGGAGCTCGTGTCTATCCCGCCCATGCGATTTTCCGTCCTGATCCTCGCCCTCGCGGTCGCCGCGCCGGCCATGGCCGCGCCGGCTGTCCCGGCTCCCAACGCGGTTACGACCCAACTGCCGACCGGCGTCGAGCCCATCTCCTACGACCTCCTCCTGACGCCGGACGCCGCCAAGCTCACCTTCCGGGGCAAGGTCGCCATCACGGTCCAGGTGGACAAGACGATCGACCGGATCGCGCTGAACAGCGTCGACCTGGCCCTGCTGGGCGCCAGCATCGACGGCAAGGAAGCCAAGGCCATCGCCTATCCGGAGAAGCAGCGGGCCAGCTTCTCCATCGGCGCGCCGCTGTCGCCCGGCCGCCACGTCCTGCGCATCGAGTACACCGGCAAGATCAACAACAGCCCGGCCGGCCTCTTCAAGGTCGACTATGACGGCGGCCGGATGCTGGCGACGCAGTTCGAGCCCGCCGACGCGCGCCGGATGCTGCCGTCGTTCGACGAGCCCGCGAAGAAGGCGGTGTTCACGGTCTCGACGATCGTGCCGAAGGACCAGCTCGCGATCTCCAACATGCCCGAGGAGAGCAGCGAGGCCCTGCCCGGCGGCCTGAAGCGCGTGAAGTTCGCGCCCACGCCGAAGATGAGCTCCTACCTGCTGTTCTACGGCCTGGGCGACATGGAGCGGATCAGCTCCGACGTCGACGGCACGACGGTCAGCGTCGTCATCCGCCGTGGCGAGACCGATAAAGCGCTCTACGCGCTGACCGCGGCCAAGCAGCTGCTGCGCTACTACGACGACTATTTCGGCCGGAAATACCCGCTGCCCAAGCTCGACCTCGTGGCCGCGCCCGGCGACGTCGCGGGCTCCATGGAGAACTGGGGCGCGATCCTCTTCAGCCAGACCAACGTCATCTACGATCCCAAGCTCTCCAGCGCCGGCGACCAGCAGCTGGTCTATGAAGTCGTCGCCCATGAGATGGCGCACCTGTGGTCAGGCGACCTGGTCACCATGGCCTGGTGGGACGACCTGTGGCTCAACGAGGGCTTCGCGAGCTGGATGGCGGCCAAGGCCACCGACAAGTTCCACCCGGAATGGCGCGCCCTGCTCTCCGCCCTGGCCGACAAGGACGAGGCCATGCGGCTCGATGCACGGGGCTCGACCCACGCCATCGTCCAGCCCGTCGCCACGGTCGCCCAGGCCGAGCAGGCCTTCGACGCCATCACCTACAAGAAGGGCGAGGCGGTCATCCGCATGCTGGAGACCTACGCCGGCGCCGACGCCTGGCGCGACGGGGTGCGGGCCTACATCGCCGAGCACGCCTATGGGAACGCCACCAACGCCGACCTCTGGCGCGCCGTGGACAAGGCGGCCGGCAAGCCGGTTTCGACCGTGGCGCGCGACTTCATCGGCCAGCCGGGCGTGCCCTTGATCACGGTGACCTCGACCCCGGCGGGCGCGAGGCTGACGCAGGGCCGGTTCGGGACGGACGCCGCGTCCGGCGCACCGCTGACCTGGCGTACGCCGGTGGCGCTGCGCGGCCTGGACGGGCTGGTCAGCGAGAAACTGATCTCCCGCAGCGAACCACAGACGGTCGCGGGCCCCGTCGTCGCCAACGCCGGCCAGGGCGGCTACTACCGGGTCGCCTACGACGAGGCCTCGCTCGCGCCTCTGG
>JBOHKZ010000026.1:0-12783 GCA_050729355.1 Phenylobacterium sp.
GAGGTGTGGACGTCGTAGCCGCCGCCCCAACCGTAGCCGCCCCAGCCATAACCACCCCAACCGTAGCCGCCCCAACCACCCCAGCCGCCGCGGCCGCCATAGCGCCAGGCGGGACCCCAGTACCCGAATCCGGGGCCATACCAGGGGCCGTAGAACGGGGTATCCACATAGGTGCGGACGGTCTTATCGGTGGTGCGGTTGTCGATGTAGAACCAGTCGTCGCCGTTCTGCAGCGTGAGTTCGGCCGCGCGGAACAGGAGGTAGCCTTCGACCTTTTCGCGCGGGGTGACGCTGTTGCCGGCGAAGCTTACCCGGAACCGGTTGGGCTCGATCCGCATCTCCGAATATCCTCCGGAGCTGCTCTGGCCGGGGGCCTTCGGTTGGTAGGGCGTGGGCGTCGCGCAGGCCGTAAGGCCGGCAGCGAGAACCAGGGCAGCCGCTATGCCTATCGATCTTTTGGACATGTTCGGCCTCAAAAACTCAAAACGTCCCCAGGGGAACATCTAGGCACGATAACCGTCTGCGACAATTGTGGTTTCCGTTAGTCTAGGTTGTTTCACGCCAGCTATCCACGCAGGACGATCAGCAACGCGGCGGTCATCAGCAGAGCGCCGGTGAACAGTGAAAAGCCGCGCCGGAATCTGGGCTCGGTCATCCGCGCCGCCAGGGCCGCGCCGCCATAGCCGTAGGCGGTCATCGAGATCATATCGAGCGCGATGCCGGTCACCGCGAAGACCAGGATCTGGCCAAAGATCGGGCGGCTGGGATCGATGAACGGCGGCAGGATCACCGTGGTGAAGAGCAGCGCCTTGGGGTTGGAGATCTGCACCATGAACCCGTCGCGCAGCGCCGAGCGGCCCTTGAGCTCCACGGCGTGGCTGTCGTCCCCGTCGGCGCGGAACGCCGCCATGACCGCCCTGAGGCCCAGCCAGGCCACATAGGCCGCGCCAAGCCAGGCGAGGGCCCGGAACACCGCCGGGAAGGCCAGCGCCAGCGCGCTGAGGCCCAGGCCCGCGGCGCTGAGCCAGATCACGCTGGCCAGGTTCATGCCGATCATCGCCGGGATGACCGCCTGATGGCCGCGACGTGCGCCGGTGGCGATGGCGAAAAGGATCGCCGGGCCGGGCGTCGCCACCATCACGACGGTGACCCCGACGTAGGCGACGTAGCGGGCGAGATCGACGGGCGGCGTCATTCGCCGCCCTTGCCACAGGCCCGCCGGAGCGTCGAGGTCGGCTAGGCGCCGACGGTGACCAGCATGTAGATGATGCGGCCCAGCGAGCCGAACAGCAGCACCGCGGTGGCCAGCGCCTGGATCATGAAGCCCAGTTCGCGCTTACCCGGATCGGCCATGTAGCCCAGCGCATAGAGCACCCGCCCGACGATCCAGACCAGGCCGACGCCGGCTGCGATGTTGTCGTTCCAATAGATCGCGAAGAGCCACATCGACACCAGGAAGATCGGCAGCCATTCCAAGGTGTTGTAGTGCACGCGGACGGCCCGCTCGAGGATCGGATGCCCGGTCATCTCCGGCGCGCTGATGCCGCTGACGCCGCGGGCGCGGCCGACCTGCAGGCTCATCCAGAAGTAGGTGAGAAGCGCGAGAAGGGTGACGATCGCCACCAGGCTGTGCGGTTGCATGGATATTTCCCCCGTTGTTGGCGAAGCGGAGCTTCACCTTTGCGCCGAGCTTGCCATGCATCGGCCGCTGTCGGGAACCGCCTATGGCCTCATGGGCGTTGGGTGGTCGAACAGAGGTCGACGGAGAAGCCCATGCACGTGGACTCCACCGCTATCACCGAGATCGACTACGACGCCGAGCGCGCGAAGCTGCTCGTGCGCTTCCAGAGCGGCGAGCGCTACGTCTACGTCGGCGTACCGCCCGAAGTCTGCCGCGGCTTCGTGGAGGCGGACTCCAAGGGCCGGTTCTTCCAGTCTCGGATCCGCGACCGCTACCCGTTCAACCGGCTGGACGCCTAGCCGTTCAGCTTGTCGCGCTTGGCCGCCACCCGCAGGCGCAGCGCGTTGAGCTTGATGAAGCCCGCCGCGTCGCGGTGGTCGTAGGCGACCTTGCCTTCCTCGAAGGTGACCAGCTCCTGGTCGTAGAGCGAATAGGGGCTGGTGCGGCCGATGACGGTGACGTTGCCCTTGTAGAGCTTCACCCGCACCTGGCCGGTGACCTTCTGCTGGGAGAGGTCGATGGCCGCCTGCAGCATCTCGCGCTCGGGGGCGAACCAGAAGCCGTTGTAGATGAGCGATGCGTACTTCGGCATCAGCTCGTCCTTCAGGTGCATGGCGCCGCGGTCCAGCGTGATGCTCTCGATGCCGCGGTGGGCGGCCAGCAGGATCGTGCCGCCGGGGGTCTCGTAGACGCCGCGCGACTTCATCCCGACGTAGCGGTTCTCCACCAGGTCCAGGCGGCCGACGCCGTTGTCGTGGCCGAGTTCGTTGAGCTTGGTCAGGATCGTGGCCGGCGACATCTTCACGCCGTCGATGGCGACCGGATCGCCCTTTTCGAAGTCCATGGTGAAGACGGTCGGCTTGTCCGGCGCGTACTCGGGCGAAAGGGTGCGCATGTGCACGAACTCGGGGGCCTCGACCGATGGGTCCTCCAGGACCTTACCTTCGGAGGAGGAGTGCAGCAGGTTGGCGTCGACGCTGAAGGGCGCCTCGCCGCGCTTGTCCTTGGTGATCGGGATCTGGTGCTTCTCGGCGAAGTCCAGCAGGGCCTCGCGGCTCTTGAAGTCCCACTCGCGCCAGGGGGCCACGACCTGGATGTCGGGCTCGAGCGCGTAGTAGGCGATCTCAAAGCGGACCTGGTCGTTGCCCTTGCCTGTCGCCCCGTGAGCCACGGCGTCGGCGCCGATCTTCCGGGCGATCTCGATCTGCTTCTTGGCGATCAGCGGCCGGGCGATGGAGGTGCCCAGCAGGTACTGGCCCTCATAGACCGTGTTGGCCCGGAACATCGGGAAGACGTAGTCGCGCACGAACTCCTCGCGCACGTCCTCGACGAAGGCGTACTCAGGCTTCACCCCCAAGGTGATGGCCTTTTGCCGGGCGGGCTCGACCTCTTCGCCCTGGCCCAGGTCGGCCGTGAAGGTCGCCACCTCGGCGCCCAGCTCGGTCTGCAGCCACTTGACGATGGTGGAGCTGTCGAGGCCGCCGGAGTAGGCGAGCACGACCTTCTTGACGGATTTTTCGGCCATGGCGCGGCGGCGTCCTGAAGAGGGGGAGAACGAAGGGTCGCGCGCCTTTAAGGGCGAACGGGCCGCCAATTCAAGGACGAATGGGGCTCAGGAGCCTTTGCGGCCCGGCGGCTTCACGATGCCGCCGAGCAGCGTCAGGTGCAGCAGCGCCAGGAGCGAGGCCGAGAGCGCGCGTACGCCCAGCAGGATCAGGGTCGCGTCGGCGTCCATATCGGCCGTGCGGGCGGTGTAGGCGAACCACAGGCTGATGGCGAAAGCGCCGCCCGGTAGGGCCCAGAGCGCCAGGGTGCGGGGCAGGTTGACGCCCAGTACCGGCAGGTGGCTGTCGCCCGCCGTGCGGTTCGACGCCTGGGTGGAGGCCGAGAACATGATGGTCAGGGCGATCACCCAGATGGCGTCGCCGATATAGGTCCAGAGCATCCGTTAGACAGTGACCTGCGTGCCCAGCTCCACAACCCGGCCGGGCGGGATTTTGTAGAAGTCGGTCGGGTTGGCCGCGTTCTTCATCAGGAAGATGAACAGCTTGTCCTGCCAGAGCGGCATGCCGGATTGGGCCGAGGGCACCACCGAGCGCCTGCCCAGGAAGAAGCTGGTGGCCATGATGTCGAACTTCAGCCCCAGCTTGCGGCACAGGCCGAGCGCCTTCGGCAGGTTCGGGCTCTCCATGAAGCCGTAGGAGATGATCACCTTCTTGAAGTCCTCGTTCACCGGTTCGATCCGCACCCGGTCCTCCTCGCGCACCCGCGGGGTCTCGGCGGTCTCGATCGTCAGGACGATGTTCTTCTCGTGCAAGACCTTGTTGTGCTTGAGGTTGTGCATCAGGGCGACGGGGGCCATCGACGGGTCGGAGGTCAGGAAGATCGCCGTGCCCGGCGCGCGGTGCGGCGCGCGGGCCTTGAGGATCTCGGAAAGCTCGATCAGCGGCACGCTGTCGCGACGGGTCTTGGCGGTGAGGATCTGCGCGCCGCGCGTCCAGGTCCACATGATCACCACCAGCACCGAACCCAGCACCAGCGGCAGCCAGGCGCCCTGCGGGATCTTCAGCAGGTTCGACGAGATGAAGACGATGTCGAGGATGCCGAACCCGCCCGCCGCCAGCGCCGCCAGCCACACCGGGCGCTTCCACATGTAGCGGACGATCACGAAGAACAGCAGGGTGTCGACGAACATCGCCCCGGTCACCGCGATGCCGTAGGCGGCGGCGAGATTGGACGACGTTCGGAAGGTGAACAGCAGCACCAGCACGCCGATCATCAGGAAGGTGTTCACCTGCGGCACGAAGATCTGGCCGGCCTGGGTCTCGGAGGTCCGGCGGATGTCGATGCGCGGGAAGAGGCCGAGCTGGACCGCCTGCTGGGTCATCGAGAACGCCCCGGTGATTACGGCCTGCGACGCGATGATCGCCGCAACAGTGGCCAGCACCAGCACCGGCCAGTAGATCACGTCCGGGATCATCTTGAAGAACGGGTCCACGTGGGTTTCCGGATGGTGCAGCACCATGGCGCCCTGGCCCAGGTAGTTCAGCAGCAGCGCGGGCAGCACGAAGACCGCCCAGGCCGCCTGGATCGGCTTCTTCCCGAAGTGGCCCATGTCGGCATAGAGCGCCTCGGCCCCGGTCACCGCCAGGAAGACGCTGCCCAGGATGACGAAGCCCAGGAAGCCGTTGTCTACCAGGAAAATCACCCCCCAGTGCGGCGACAACGCTTTGAAAATCGAGGGGTCTTCGATGATGTGGTAGATGCCCAATCCCGCCAGGACCAGGAACCACAAGGCGCAGATCGGGCCGAAGAAGCGCGCGATGCTGGCGGTGCCCTTGGCCTGCACGAGGAAGAGGGCGATCAAGATTCCCGCGGCGATCGGGATGACGAATCGGGCGGCGCTGTGCGGCATGCCCGGGCCGTCGCGCAAGCCCTCGACGGCTGAAAGCACAGTGACGGCGGGGGTGATGATGCCATCACCGTAGAAGAGCGCCGCGCCGACCACGCCCAAGGCGAACACCCAGCCCGAGCGTCGGGGAACGAACCGCTGCGCCAGGGCCATCAGCGCGAGGGTGCCGCCTTCGCCCTTGTTGTCCGCCCGCATCAGGAAGACGACGTACTTGACGGTGACGATGAGGATCAGCGCCCAGGTGATCAGCGACACCACGCCCAGCACGGCGAGTTCCGGCGAAACCGTCGAGCGGGTGTGGTGCAGCGCCTCGCGCATCGCGTAGAGCGGGCTGGTGCCGATGTCGCCGAACACCACGCCCATCGAGCCCAACGCCAGGCCCCAGAAGCTGTCGGAATGCGCGGTACTCTGCGTGTCCTCGGGCGTCCCTGGGACAACCCCGGCCGGATCAGCCATCCAAAATCTCCGGGAACGACACGCAGGCTCCCTTGGGCGGCCCGATGCCGTCACGCGGCGGGCGCGATACACCCATTCCATACCCCATTCAACAACCGGTCGCCCAGGGGGCGAGTGGGCGGCCGCACCGTGAGGCCACGCTTTTCCTTGAATGCTGGAGGTGTGGCTCTAGTTTCCCCTCGAACGGGAGAGCGGAATGGAACGCAGACTGGCGTTGGTGACCGGGGCGTCGGCCGGCATAGGCGCGGCGTTTGCGCGCATCCTCGCCAGCCACGGCTATGACGTCGCGCTGACTGCCCGCCGCACCGACCGGCTGGAGAAGCTCGCCGACGAAATCTCGCTCCGCTACGGCATCGAGACCCTGACCGTCGCGGCCGATCTGGCCGAGCCGGAAGCGCCGGGTCAGATCCTCGATTATCTCACCGCGCACGGCCGGGCGGTGGACGCGCTGGTCAACAACGCCGGCTACGGCCTGGCCGGCAGCTATGGCGACACCCGCTGGGAGGACCAGAAGGCCTTCATCCAGGTGATGATGACCGCGCCCGCCGAGCTGGCGCATCGGGTGCTGCCCGGCATGGCGCATCGCCGCTTCGGCCGCATCGTCAACGTCGCCTCGCTGGCGGGGCTGGTCCCCGGCTCGGCCGGCCACACCCTCTACGGCGCGACCAAGTCGTTCCTGATCAAGTTCTCCCAGAGCCTGCACCTGGAGGCCGTCAGCCAGGGCGTCCATGTCACCGCGCTCTGCCCGGGGTTCACCTATTCGGAGTTCCACGACGTCAACGGCACCCGCGCCCAGATCAGCGCCTCGACTCCGCCCTGGCTCTGGCTGGGCGCCGACGAGGTCGCCGCCGCGGGCTACGAGGCTGTGGAGGCCAATCGGCCGATCTGCGTCCCCGGCGCGCCCAACAAGGCGATCGCCGCCTTCAGCAAGCTGATCCCCGACGACTGGGCGCTGGCGCTGATGGCCTCGCAGGGCCCGCGGTTCCGTAAAACCTAGGCGGCGGCCTTGAACAGTCGGGCGGCGATGGCCGTCAGGGCTGCCTTGCTGGCGTCGCTCACCGAGAGGTTGGTGAGCACCACCACCGCGGTGCGGCTCGCCGGGTCGAGGTAGGCCGCCGTGAAGACGCCGGGATCGCCGCCCCAGTGGTTCGGCCGCACCAGCCCGTCGAGCTTCGAGGCCTGCCAGCCGAGGCCCTGGCCGGTCAGCCAGCCCGGGAGGCCGGCCGGGGTCTTCATGTCCAGCATCTGCGCCTGGGACGCGGCGGAGAGGATGCGGACGCCGCCGGATTCGCCGCCGTTAGCGGCGGCGGCGGCGAAGCGGGTTACGTCCCTGATTGAGGATCGCATCATGCTGGAGGACCAGTCGGGGGAGCCCACCGGCGCCACCGCGGTCGCCGCGCCGTCGACCAGGTCGTAGGGCGTGACGCGCAGGGCCTTCGGCGTGCTGGCGAGGGTCCAGCTCGTGTGGCGCATGCCCAGCGGGGCGAAGACCTGCTGCTGCGTCTGCCGGCGCATGTCGTCGTCGCCGATGCGGCTGGCGAGGTAGCCCAGAAGCCCGTAGCCGACGTTGCTGTAGTCCCAGGCCGCGCCCGGAGCGGCCGCGTAGCACCCGTCCGCCGAATAGGTTCGACCGCCGGGAACCAGGTAGGCCTTCAGGAAATCGCCAAGCGGCAAGGTCGCGTCCCTGCCGGGGGTGCGGAAGTCGACCTCGTAGTATTTGGCGTCGGAGATCCCGGATGTGTGGGTCAGGAGATGCCGGAAGGTGACCTGCGCGCCTGGATGATGCGGATTGACCAGCGGGAAATCGAGGTGCGGCGCGACAGGCTTGTCCAGATCCAGCTTCCCGGCCTGGGCCAGGCGTACGATGGCCGTGGCGGTCACCGTCTTCGTCACCGAGGCGATGTGGAACATGGTGTCGGCCGTCACCGGGCGGCGGCTGGCGATGTCGGCGAACCCATAGCCCTTGGCGAGGCGCACGACGCCATCCCGCGTCAGGCCGGCGGCCAGACCGGGGATCCCGGCGCGCGCCATCTGCGTGGCGATGAAAGCGTCGAGGTCGCGATCGGCCGGCGCTCGGGCGGCCCAGCTCGCCGCAGGCGCCAGGGCGGCGAGCCCCAGGGCGCAGAAGCCGCGCCGGCCGATGCGGGCGTCGGGCAGTCGAGTGGAGTCGTCCATGGAAGCACCTCAAGCGACCGCGAACTGCGGGCTTGCCGGAAGATGTGTAGGCACCTACATATTGTCAAGCGCGATGGAAATTGAGGCCGATGGCGACCGATACGGACTACACGCGAAAGGCCGGGGGCGCGGCCGTGGGCGGCCGGCTGCGGCGGCTCTCCGAGTGGATCGACGGGGACTCCGGGCGGATCTACGCGACGCTGGGCGTCAGGTTTGAACAGCGATGGTTCGGCGTGCTGAACCAGCTTTCGTTACGGGGCGAGGTGGCGGTGGGCGAGCTGGCGGCCACGCTCAGGATCACCCACGCCTCGATCAGCCAGACACGACAGTCGCTTGAGGCCGCGGGCCTGATCGACGCCCGTCCCGATCCGAAAGACGGGCGCCGCAGGCAACTGCGGCTGACGGCGGCCGGGAAGGATCTGGTGGCGCGCCTGTCGCCGCTCTGGCGCGCCCTGGACGACGCCGCGCAGGAGCTCAACGATGAGGCGGGCGACGCCGCCGCCGCGCTGGACCGCCTCGACGACGCCCTGGCTCAGCGGAGCTGGTTCGAGCGGGTCACGGCCAGGCTGCCCAGCCTGGAGAGCTGAGCATCCGGTTTAGTGCGCGTAAGGCGCGGCGGCTGAGCGCAGGATCAGGCCGTGGGTGGCGTCGGCCATGCCGATCAGCATGAATTGCACCGCCATGGCGCAGAGGATCAGGCCCAGCACCCGCACGATGATCGACAGTCCGATCTTGCCTAGCAGCCTGCCGATAATCGGCGTCAGCAGGAAGGACACAAAGGTCGCGAGCGCCACTGCCGCGATGACGCCCAGCCCGATGGCCGCGCCCTCCAGGCCGTATTCCTTGGCCTGGCTGGCATAGATGATCACCGTCGAGATCGCGCCAGGCCCGATCAGCAGCGGCATCGCGAAGGGCACGATCAGCCGCTCGATGTGGCGGCGCACATAGGTCCGCTCGTCGCCGGGGTCGCCGCCGATGTTGGCGAAGCTGGCGGTGAAGTCGTCGTTGACCATCTTCAGGCCGAGAACGAACAGGATCACCCCGCCGGCGATGCGGAACGCTGGCATCGAGATGCCGAAGAACGCCAGCAGGCTGAGCCCCGAGAAATAGAAGAAGATCAGGAAGCCGGCGGCGAACAGCGAGATGTAGAGCGCGATCTGCGCGCGTTCGCGGCCCGAGGCGCCCACGGTCGAGGCGGCGAACAGCGGCACGTTCCCAATGGGATCGAGCAGTGCGAACAGCGCCACGAAGAAGTTGACCGCGAAGTCCCAATGGATCATCCACGGGTCTTAGCCCAATTCGTCGCGCGCGGACCACACCGAAGCCGTGCGCCCTTGCCGGAGCCTTCGCCATGGCCGCCGCCGCCTTCGCGCAACCTGCCGTCACCGCCGATAAGCGGCTCATCGTGGCGCTCGACGTTCCCACCGCCGACGAGGCGCGGGCCCTGGTCGCGGGGCTGGGTGAGGCGGTCAGCTTCTACAAGGTGGGCCTCGAGCTCTTCGCCTCCGACGGCATGACCGTGGCGCGGGAGCTGAAGGCGCAGGGCAAGCAGGTCTTCCTCGACTGGAAGCTGCACGACATCCCGACCACGGTGCAGCGGGCGGCGTCGGCGCTGGCGGGCTCGGGCTGCGATTTCCTGACCGTGCACGGCGAGCCGCAGGTGATGGCCGCCGCCGTCCGCGGCCGGGGGACCTCGGGGCTGAAGATCCTGGCGGTGACCGTGCTCACCAGCCTCGCGGACGAGGACCTGGCCGAGATGGGCTATGCCGAGAAGGCCCGCGCGCTCGTCGAGCGCCGCATCCACCAGGCCATCGCCGCCGGCTGCGACGGCGTGGTGGCGAGCCCGCAGGAGGCCGCGCTGGCCCGCGCACTCGGCGGCCGCGACTTCCTGGTGGTGACCCCCGGCGTCCGCCCCGACTGGTCGGCGAAGAACGACCAGGCCCGCGCGGCCACCCCGCTCGATGCGCTGAAAGCCGGCTCCTCGCACCTGGTGGTGGGCCGCCCGATCACCGCCGCCAACGACCCCCAGGCCGCCGCCCTGCGCGTCGCCGCGGAGATGGCGCAGGCGGGGTAGGTTCCAGATCCTCCCCCAGCGCAAAGCGCGATTGAGGGGGAGGTGGCCCGTAGGGTCGGAGGGGGTTGCAGCCCACTCCGCCACGGTTCGGGGTTTCGCCCCCCTCAGTCAGCTTCGCTGAAAGCTCCCCCTAAGGGGAGCATCTATCGCTCAGAAGTCGCTGGCGATGCCTTTGCGTTCCCAGTCGCCGAAACGGGTGGGTTCGGGGCCTTTGGGGCCGCCCTGTTCGTGCGGCGGCGCGGGCTCGGGCTGGGCCGCGAGCCGCCGGGCTTCGGCCTCTTCCAGGGCGCGGCGGGCGGCGGGCGTCAGCGGCTTGTTGCGTGCGGCGTTGGGCGGGAGTTCGTCCATGTCCGACAAGTAGGACGTCACCGCGCGGCCCGCAAACCGCTTGCGTTGCGGGCTTCAAGCAGGCACGCCGCGCCGCGTGACCGATATCCAGCCCAATGACGCGGTGGGTTTGCCCGCGCGCGCCGCCGCTCTCGACCTTTTGACCGCCGCCCTTTCGGGCCGTTCCGGCCTGGACGAAGGGCTTTCACATCCGGCGCTACAGGCCCTTTCCGCCCGCGATCGGGCGTTCGCGCGCGCACTCGTCATGGCGACGCTGCGCCGGCTCGGACCGATCGACTCGGCCCTGCAGTCACGGGTGAAGAAGGCGCCGCCCGACAAGGTGGTGCAGGTCCTGCGGCTGGGCGTCGCCCAGGCCTTCGTGCTCAAGACCCCGGCGCACGCCGCCGTCACCACCTCCGTCGACCTGATCGCCCAGGACAAGGGCCTGGTGATGTTCAAGGGCCTGGTGAACGCGGTGCTGCGCGGGCTGGTCCGCGAGCCGCCGGAGCTGGACGATCCCGAACTCATGGCGCCGAGCTGGCTCTACGCCCGCTGGCGAGCGGTCTATTCCATTGAAGGCGCCCGGGCGATCGCCGCGATGATCGCCGAGGAGCCCGCCACCGACCTCAGCTTCAAGGACCCGGCCCAGGCCGCGTCGCTGGCCGCTGAGCTGGAGGGTGAAGTGCTGCCCGGCGGGTCGTTGCGCACCTTCAAGCGCGGCGACATCTCCACCTGGCCCGGCTTCGCCGAGGGCGGCTGGTGGGTGCAGGACGCCGCTGCGGCCATCCCCGCGCGGCTGCTCAAGCTCAAGCCAGGCGAGACCGCGCTCGACATGTGCGCCGCGCCGGGCGGCAAGACCCTGCAGCTGGCCGCCGCGGGCGCCGAGGTCACCGCCATCGACCGCTCCGCGCCGCGCCTGAAGCGGGTCACCGAGAACCTCGCCCGCACCGGCCTTTCCGCCCAGGTGGTCGCCGCCGACGCCGCCAACTGGACGGACAAGCGCAGTTTCGACGCCATCCTGCTGGACGCGCCGTGCTCGGCCACCGGCACCTTCCGCCGCCACCCCGACGTGCTCTGGGCCGCCAAGCCCAGCGACGTGGCGGGCCTGGCCGCGGTGCAGTCGAAGCTGCTCGACGCGGCCGTGCGCCGCCTGAAGCCGGGCGGCCGGCTGATCTATTGCGTCTGTTCGCTGGAGACCGAGGAGGGCGAAGGCCAGGTCGCCGCCTTCCTGTCGCGCACCCCCGGCGTCACCCTCGATCCGATCGCGGAAGGCGAGGGCGGTTCGCCCGCGGCCAGCCTCGACGACGACGGGACGCTGCGCATCCTGCCGCACCACGCGCCGGGCGGCCTGGACGGGTTCTATGTCGCGCGGTTCCGCAAGGCTTAGCCTTCACCGAGGGAACAGATTCAGCTAAGCCCGAACCATGTCCGGCAAGCTCATCATAGCCCCCTCGATCCTGTCGGCTGACTTTGCGCGACTGGGCGAGGAAGCTCGCGCCGTCGAGGCGGCCGGCGCCGACTGGCTGCATGTCGACGTGATGGACGGCCACTTCGTCCCCAACATCACCATCGGACCCGACGTCGTGAAGGCGCTGCGGCCGCACGTGAAGATCCCGATGGACGTCCACCTGATGATCGCGCCGGCCGATCCGTACCTGGAGGCGTTCCGCAACGCCGGGGCCGACACCCTCAGCGTCCACCCCGAGGCCGGACCACACCTCAACCGCACGCTGAAGCAGATCCGCAAGCTGGGCGCCAAGGCCGGCGTGGTCTTCGACCCCTCCACCGATCCGTCGGTGATCCAGTGGATGATGGAGGACGTCGACCAGATCCTGGTGATGTCGATCAACCCGGGGTTCGGCGGCCAGACCTTCATGCATTCGCAGCTCGCCAAGATCGCGACCCTGCGCAAGATGATCGACGCCACCGGGCGCGACATCCCGCTGGAGGTGGACGGCGGCGTCACCCCGGAGACTGCGCCGCTCTGCGTCGCGGCGGGCGCCACGGCCCTGGTGGCGGGCACTGCAGTGTTCCGTGGCGGCGAGACGGCCTACGCGGCCAATATCCGCGCGTTGCGCGGGGCGTGAGCAACCGGGCTGTGACGTCGGGCTCGAACCGCGTTCCCGGCCGATACACATTGATGGCGCTGGGCGTCGCCGCGCAGCGCCAGGTGGGCGCGGAGTGGCGTGGCTCGCTGCTGCACCGCGCGTTGCTGGCCAGGCCGAGGCCCGCCGGGCTTGGCGCGATCCCGCACGACCTTCGCCCCGCCGACCCGGAGAACGGCCGCCGCATCCTGGCCGGCGCCCTGGTGTTCGGCGGCGAGACCCTGGCGCCTGGACCGCGCGGCGACCCCTGGGACCGGGCGAGCCCGAGCCGCCGCTTCGCCGTGGCGCTGCACCGGTTCGGCTGGATGCGCGATCTCCTGGCGCTGGGCGACGTCGGCGCCGCGGAGGGACTTAGGCTCACGCTCGAGTGGCGTCGCCAGTTCGGCCGCTGGAACGCCTTCTCGTGGAGCCCCGAGGTGCTGGAGCACCGGGTGTTCAACCTGGCCTGCGCGGCGCGCGCCATCTGCGCCAAGGCCTCGGACGCCGAGACCGCCCAGATCGCCGCCGACCTCGCCCGCCAGGCGCGCTACCTGCTGAGCGTCAACGACGGGCC
>JBOHKZ010000027.1:0-13147 GCA_050729355.1 Phenylobacterium sp.
ATCAGGTACTGATCCTCAAAGAGCACGGTGAGCGGGATGGCCTCGGGGGCGGGCTCGGCCGGCGTCGGTGCGGGGATCTCCAGGCGGTAGTCGCCGGGCTGGGCCTTGGCGGAGGCGTCGCCCAGCACAGTTCCGTCGCGGCTGATGCGGCCTTCGCTCATCAGGGCCTGGATGCGGCCGCGCGACATCTCCGGCAGGCGGGTGGCCAGCACCTTGTCGACGCGGCCCTGCGCCTCCTCGGCGGTGATCGCCACGACGCGGACGCCAAAGGTCTCCGCGCCGTCATCGTCCGGGTCCGGAAGGGCCTCAGAGGCCATGTCGCTCGCTGCGGATCTCTTCGCGGTGCAGACTTTCGCTCGACATCGACCGTCATGCTCCTGTGGTGTTAGCTCTCGTATTACTTGGGCCGGACACCAAGCGCGAGCGGGGGAAGCATGAAGATCGACAGACGCAGGGCGCTTGCCCTTCTGGGACTGGGCGCGGCCGGACCCGCGGCGGCGCAGACGCCGAAGCCGCTGGAGGTCACCTTCCAGCACGGCGTGGCGTCGGGCGACCCGACCCAGACCAGCGTGATCCTCTGGACCCGAATCACGCCCGAGGGCGGCGGCGGCCAGATCCCCTACACCTGGAAGCTCAACCCGCTCGACCGCCGGGCCGGCGGCGCCAAGAGCGGCTCGGGCGTCACCGGGCCGGACCGGGACTATACGGTCAAGGTGGATGTCGGCGGGCTCGACCCGGGCCGCAACTACACCTTCGAGTTCCAGGCGAAGGGCGTCACCTCGCCCACGGGCCGTACCCGGACTCTGCCGGATGGCCCCACCAAGGACGTGGTCCTGGCGGTGGCGAGCTGCACGCTCTACCCGAACGGCTACTTCAACGCCTACGGCGCCATCGCCAACCTGGATCGGGTCGACGCCGTCCTGCACCTGGGCGACTACATCTACGAGTACGGTGGCGACGGCTCGTACGGCATGAACTCGCCGGTGGCTCAGCAGCGCAAGCACGAGCCCTACCATGAGTGCGTCAGCCTCTCGGACTACCGGGCCCGCCATGCGCAGTACAAGGCCGATCCGCAGACCCAGGCGGCGCACGCCCGCGCGCCCTGGATCGTGGTCTGGGACGACCATGAGACGGCCAACGACAGCTACATGGGCGGCGCCCAGAACCATTCGCCCGAGACCGAGGGCGATTGGAACGCCCGCAAGGCGGTGGCGCTGAAGGCCTATTACGAGTGGATGCCGATCCGTGAGCCAGCGGCCGGCGTCAGCCTGGCCGAGGCCGGCATGCGCAGCTTCCACTTCGGCGACCTAGCCAGCCTGATCATGGTCGAGACCCGGCTGACGGCGCGCGACAAGCAACTCGTCCTCAAGCGCGACCTTCCCGGCGCGGACGGCAAGCCCGACGTCGCCGCGTTCAAGGCCAAGCTGAACGACCCGGCGCGGCGCATGATGAGCCCGAAGCAGGAGGCCTGGATCGGCGCCGAGGCGGCGCGTTCGGTGAAGGCGGGCCACGCCTGGCAGGTGCTCGGCAACCAGGTGGTGATGGCCCGCGTCCTGCCGTTCAGCCCCAAGAAGGAGCTGACGGCGGAGCAATACGCCGCCGTCCCCGAGGCCAGCCGCAAGCGGCTGCTGGAGCAGGAGGACAACGCCGCTCTGGGCCTGCCCACCACGCTGGACATGTGGGAGGGCTACCCGGTGGACCGCGAGCGGCTCTATACGGTGCTGCGCGACGCCGGGGCGCGCCCGATCGTGGTGTCGGGCGACAGCCACTCGTTCTGGGCCAACGAACTGCACGACCAGGCGGGCCGCCTCGTGGCTTGTGAGTTCGGGACGACGGGCGTCACCAGCCCGGGCGCCGGCGAGGTCTCGCCGGGCGTGAACATGGGTTCGGTGATCGCCAAGGCCAACAAGGAGGTCGTGTTCAACGACCAGGTCTCCAAGGGCTTCGTGCTCCTGACCCTGACCCGGGAAGAGGCCCGCGGGGACATGGTGGCGGTCTCGACCATCGTTGCCAAGGACTTCAAGACCAGCGTCGTGAAGAGCTTCGTGACCCGCCCCGACGGCGCGGGGCTGTCGTCGTTCAAGGAGGTCTAGGGGGTCTGTAGGCCGCGCGGCATGTGCGCCCCCTATGAACAATCAAATCCTGTCATCCCGGGCGCAGCAAAGCGGAGACCCGGGACCCAGGGGGTTCTGCAGTGGGCTTGGCCCCTGGGTCCCGGATCGGCTCGGAGCCTGTCCTCGGGTTGGCCTGCGGCCAAGCCCGGGGGGCCGTCCGGGATGACAGCTTGTTTTAGTTGAGGCGGATCCTAGCGCCGCTCCAGCGCCAGGCGGACGCCGAAGCTCAGGAAGACCACGCCGGTGGCGCGGTCGAGCCAGCGGACGACCGCCGGCCGCTTGAGCGCGGCGGCGATTGGCTGGGTGGCGGCGATCAGGCAGGCCGCCCAGCAGGTGCCGACGACGACGTGGATCACCGCCAGAAGGAAGATGAAGGGGCGGGCCGGCACGCCCTCGGGCAGGAACTGCGGCAGGAACGAGACGTAGAAGACGCCGATCTTGGGGTTCAGGAGGTTGGTGAGCAGGCCGCGCCGCATCCAGGTGAAGTCGCCGCCGCCGCTCGGCCCACCCGCCGCAATCTCGAAGCGGTCGCGCGGCCGAAGGATCAGGTTGAGCCCCAGCCAGACCAGGTAGGCGGCCCCGGCCCACTTCAGCGCCGTGAAGGCGAGCTGCGAGGCTTCCAGCAGGGCGCCGAGGCCGAGCGCGACCGCCGCGCCCCAGATCAGGCAGCCGGTGTTGATCCCCACTTGCGCGAACGCCGCGCGCTTGGGTCCTTCGACCGCCGCGGTGCGCAGGATCAGCGCGGTGTCGAGGCCCGGCGTCACGGTCAGCAGGCCGGCGGCGACGACATAGGCCGCCAGCGCCTGGACGATCGTCACGGCCGCGGCACCAGTTTTCCGCCCTCAATGGCGCGATAGAAGCAGGTGCGCGCGCCGGTGTGGCAGGTCCCGCCATCGCCCTCCGGCGTCACCTTCAGCAGGATCGTGTCCTGGTCGCAGTCGATACGGATCTCCTCGACCACCTGGATCTGGCCGCTGGTGGCGCCCTTGTGCCAGAGCTCGTTGCGCGATCGGCTGAAGTAATAGACCTCGCCCGTGGCGAGCGTGCGCTCCAGCGCCTCGGCGTTCATGTAGCCCAGCATCAGCACCTCGCCGGTCTCGGCATGGGTGGCGATGGCGGGGATCAGGCCGGCGGCGTCGAACCGCGGCGCCAGGAGCTGGCCGCGTTCGAGGATGTCTTTGGACGGGGCGGTGGGGAATTTTGCGGTGGCCATGGCGAGTATATGGCGCCTCGCCACACGGTCGCGCTAGCCTTGCCCGGCATGAGCCCGTCGCGTTGAGCCTCAAGGACAAGATCAAGGCCCAGGTTGTGGCCTTCGACCACGCGGCCAGGCCGTGGGCGGCGCGCAGCCGGCTGAACGCCTGGGCCTATGAGTTCCTGCTGTTCGGGCTGAAGCAGGCGTGGGCCTGCCTGTTCGGCGGCGCGATGCTGGCGCTGATCATGGCGACAAGGCTGTGGTGGCCGGCCGACGCCCCGCTCGCCCGTTATGACGCGCTGGTCATCGGCGCCATCGCGATCCAGGCCGTGCTGCTGGCCACCCGGCTGGAGCGCTGGGACGAAGCGCTGGTGATCCTGATCTTCCACGTGGTCGGCACGGCCATGGAGGTGTTCAAGACCGCCCACGGCTCGTGGATCTATCCGGAGGCCAGCGTGCTCAGGATCGGCGGCGTGCCGCTGTTCTCCGGCTTCATGTACGCGGCGATCGGCTCCTACCTCGCGCGAGCCTGGCGGCTCTTCGAGATCCGGTTCGAGCGCTATCCGCCGCTCTGGGGACCGTGGCTGCTGGCGGTGCTGAGCTACGTCAATTTCTTCAGCCACCACTACGTCCCCGACATCCGCTGGGGGCTCTACGCGTTCTCGGTGGTGCTGTTCGGGCGGGGCTGGTTCCAGTTCACGCCGGACCTGAAGCCGCGGCGGATGCCGATGCTCATGGGCTTCGTGCTGGTCGCCATCTTCATCTGGATCGCCGAGAACATCGGCACCTTCACCGCGACGTGGATCTACCCCAACCAGCGTCACGGCTGGAGCCTGGTGCCGATCAGCAAGCTCGGCGCCTGGTACCTGCTGATGATGCTGAGCTTTGTGCTGGTGTCGCTGGTGCACAGGCCCCGCGCGCCGGGCGAGGGCGAGCACACCAATCCGCTTCTGCCTGAGACCTAACAAGCCGTCGTCATCCTCCGGTCGCGCGCAGACGCGATCCGGGGGACCCAAGCGGCCTGGCTGGTCCTGCAACTCGGCTTGGGTCCCCCGGATCAGCTTTCAGCTGACCGGAGGATGACGACCGGTTTGGGTTGCGCCTACCGCGAGGGCTTGTTGGCGAAGTCGAGGAAGCGCTGGCGCAGGGTCGGGTCGGTCTTGAAGACGCCGGTGAACTGGGTGGTGACCGTGCTGACGTGGCGGTGGTGGACGCCGCGGGTGGTCATGCACTGGTGCGCCGCGTCGATCAGCACCGCGACGCCGGCGGGACGCAGGCTGTCGGTGATGGCGTCGCAGATCTGCTGGGTCATGGTCTCCTGGGTCTGGAGACGCCGCGCGAAGATCTCGACGACCTTGGCCAGCTTGGAGATGCCCACCACGCGGTTGGTCGGCATGTAGGCCACGAAGGCCTTGCCCAGGAACGGCGCCATGTGGTGCTCGCAGTGGCTCTCCACCTCGATGTCGCGCAGCATGACGATATCGTCGTAGCCCTGCACGTCCTCGAAGGTGCGCGACAGCTCCTTGGCGGGGTCGAGGTTGTAGCCCTCGAACCACTCGGAGTAGGCGTCGACCACCCGTTTGGGAGTGTCGATCACGCCTTCGCGGCGCGGATCGTCTCCGGCCCAGGCGATCAGGGTTCGCACAGCCTCCATCGCCTCTTCGCGGGAGGGGCGCTTCACGGCTTCAAGATCAAGGTCGGGGTTTTGGCCGACCAGGGTTCGGTCGCGTATGGCGTCCATGTTCGGGAGCGGTTCTTTCCAGGGCTGAGTTGCGCCGGGACGAAGGTCCCGGAAATTACGCGTGGCCACCCTTTGCTTGGATGGGATTGGCCACGGATGGTTCCCGTGGCTTCCGATCCTACCCATCTGTATATGGGCGCAACGCCGCACCCGGCAACCGTAACGCAGCGTCAGTTTATCGATGAGCCTCCGCCTCTACGACACCATGGCCCGCAAGAAGCGGCCTTTCGTCCCGCACGATCCGCGGCGCGTGACGATGTATGTCTGCGGGCCGACGGTCTACAACTACAGCCACGTCGGCAATTTCCGCCCCGTTGTGGTGTTCGACGTGCTGTTTCGGCTGCTGCGGCGCCTCTATGGCGAGGACGCGGTGCTCTATGCGGCCAACGTCACCGACGTGGACGACAAGATCAACGCCAAGGCCGCCGAGGAAGGCGTCGGGATCGACGTGATCACCGAGCGCTACCTCACCGCCTACAACGCCGACATGGCGGCGCTGGGCGCGCTGGCGCCGACCTTCCAGCCGCGCGCGACCCAGACGATGGACGCGATCATCGCCATGATCGGCGAACTGGTGCGCAACAACGCCGCCTATGCGGCCGAGGGCCATGTGCTCTTCAACACCCAGGCCTATTCGGACTACGGCAAGCTCTCCGGCCGGGCGCTGGACGAGATGATCGCCGGCGCTCGGGTCGAGGTCGCGCCCTACAAGCAGCATCCCGCCGACTTCGTGCTCTGGAAGCCCTCGAAGGAGGGCGAGCCGGTATGGGACAGCCCTTGGGGCCGCGGCCGGCCCGGCTGGCACATCGAGTGCTCGGCGATGATCGAACAGACGCTGGGCCTGCCGATCGACGTCCACGGCGGTGGCATCGACCTCGTCTTCCCGCACCACGAGAACGAGCGGGCGCAAGGGGTTTGCGCGACGCACGACCATGAATACTCCGCCTTCTGGCTGCACAACGGGTTCCTGAACTTCGGCGACGAGAAGATGTCGAAGAGCCTGGGCAACGTGGCGCTGGCCCACGACCTCCTCGAAAAGGTCCCGGGCGAGGCGATCCGCTGGGCGCTGCTCGCGGCGCACTATCGCCAGCCGCTGGCCTGGACCGAGGAAGGCCTGACCCAGGCCCGCAACTCGCTCGACCACATCTATGGCGTGCTCGGCCGGGCGCGGAACGTGACGGCTGAGGGCAGTTCGGCGCTGGGCGAGGACCAGGTCGAGGCGCTGCTCGACGACCTGAACACGCCCGCGGCCATGGCGGTGCTGAAGAAGCTGGCCACCGACCTCGATGCGGCGGTGCGCAAGGGCCTGCCGACGGCGGGCGCGCTGAAGCAGGACCTGCTGGCGCTGGCGGGCGTGCTGGGCGTGCTGCAGTCCGATCCGCAGGCCTGGTTCCAGGGCGGGGCGGACGAGGACCTGAGCGCGCGCATCGATGGGCTGGTGGCGGCGCGCGACGCAGCCCGGGCTTCGAAGGATTGGCCCGAGGCCGACCGCATCCGCGCGGAGCTCACCGCGTTGAATGTGGAAGTCATGGACGGACCCGCCGGCGCCACCTGGCGGATCAAGGAGCAGGCCTGATGCCCATCGCGCCTCCGCCACAGCTCAAGGCCGGCCTCTTCGCCCGGGGCTCCGGGACGCTGAAGCCGCCGAAAGCCACCGCCACAGGGGCGCCGCCGGCCAAGGGTCCGAAGGGCGTTCCGATCGAGCACCGGATCGGCATCCAGGCGCCGGCCGAAGTGATCTGGGGCCTGATCTACGACCTGAAGTCCTGGGAGGCGTGGAACCCGACCTACACCAAGGCCGCCGGCGACATCCACATCGGCTCGACCCTGGAGATGACGCTGGAGCTGCCGGGGCAAGCCGCGCAGCAGATCAAGCCGGTGGTCCTGGAATGGGTGCCCAACGAGCAGTTGCACTGGCGGCTCTCGTTCATCGGCGGGTTGGTGAAGACCACGCGCTACATCGAGATCGAGCAGCTGGCGGAAGAGAGCTGCATCGTCGCCAACGGCGAATATTTCGCGGGGCTGATGGGCCCCAGCGTCGCACGGCGCATGGGCGGATCGGTGCGGCGCGGCTTCGCCGCGATGAACGAAGCGCTTAAGGCCCGCGCCGAGGCGCAGTGGCTCGCGGCCAAGGACTGACGCCGGCGTGGCGCCAGATCCCGAGCCGATCGGCGTCTTTGTCCTGACCTTGCGGGCCACGGCCGGACCGGCGAATTCGCAACCGGACGGCCGGCGCTACACGATCCTCGCTTTCGCCAAGGGCGAGACGGAAGCGGTCGCGACGGATGCCGCCTTGCAGGGCCTCGACGCTCTGGGCTGGATCGAGGGCGAGACCCTGCGCTGCGGCGAGATCGTCGCGGCCGGAGCGGTGCCGGAAGACCTGCGGGGCGCGATGCACAAAGCCCGCGAGAACGGCTGCGCCCTGGTGGTCTACGACGAGGACTAGAGGAGGCGCGCGGCGGCGAGGCGGGCCACCGCCTGGGTGCGGTTGACGGCGCCCAGCTTGCGTCGCGCGTTGTCGACGTGGAAGCGCACGGTGGATTCCGCGAGGCCGAGGATCACGGCGATCTCCCAGTCGGACTTGCCCTCGGCCACCCAGGCCAGGCTGTCGCGCTCGCGATCGGTCAGGCGGACGTCGTCGACGCCGGCGGGCTCGGCCAGCGTCAGCAATCGCTCGGTGAGAAGGAGGCCGGCCATGTGGATGGAGAGCGCCTCCTCCGGGGCGAAGCTGCGGCGCTCGAAGCCCAGGTGCAGCGAGGCGATGGCGCGGTCCGGGCCGTAGGACGTGGCGCAGAGCGCGTCGTCGATCCTGGCCTCGCTCATGGCGTCCCAATAGGTGCGGTAGGCCTCGGAGTCCTTCGGTGCGAAGTCGCTGAACCGGTAGCGGGTCAGGCCGCTGCGGATGGCGTTCAGCAGCGGGTTGCAGTCGAAGCAGATGTAGTTGAACGCCGGGCTGCCGGGCCAGGTGGGCGGAGCGAAGCGGGCGATCACGCCGCCGGCCGCGAAATGGCTGGTGGAGGTGAGCGGGGCCAGCGGCCGTCGATAGACCCGGGTCTGCAGGTAGGAGGCGCCCAGGCCGGTCATCGCCTCGTAGAAGGCCGCACTGGCGTCCTCGGCCGTGTTTGCCGCAAGCGCCGTCGTCGCCAGATCGAGAGCCCGCATCAGCATGGACGTCGTCCCCCCGACGCCACCTTCCATCCCCGAGCGCTTCGAGGCCATCGTCTACAACAGCCAAGCGAGTGGCTGCGGAACCGGAGTCTAGGTCTGGCGGCCCAGCAGCGGGTCGCTGACGCCGGGCCGTCCGTCCTCGCCGCGGCCGGCGAAGCGGCGCCGGAAGCCCAGACCGGCGGTGACGGCGAAGTCGTACCAGTAGCGGCTGCCGCGGATGTCCCAAGCGTCGACGACCGTTGCGCCGGGCTCCAGACGGTGTCGGCGCGGACGGGCGTTCTGATAGGCCAGGGGCGTCACCTCCACGACGTCGACGCCGTTGCCGACGTTGCTCAAGGTGATCAGCAACTGCCCGCGCCTCGCATCGAACCGCGCGGACGCCTCGCAACGCTGACCGTCGGGTGGCCCAGGCGCCGTCCAGCCGAAGCTGCGGAGGAAGCCATTGGGGCCGAGCAACTCGAAAGCGTGGAGGCCGGCCTTGCCGTGCGGCAGCACGTCCTCGACGCGCTTGCCCGCCTCTACCGTGTAGAAGCGGGGCTCGCCGCCGCCGGCCTCGAAGAGCGCGAAGGCCGCGCCCGCTGCGCCGGCGTTGGCGATGACGAGGCCCAGTCCGTCCTGCCGACGTTCCGAACGGACATCGAAGTCATAGGGCAGCGCCCGGGCAGGCCGTCCGCCCGGCTCCTGGCGCGGCTGGGGTGGTGCGGTCACAGGGGCTTTCGGGAACGGCAGGCCCTTCTCTTTCTCGACCCGCGCCGGCAGGCCGGACGCATCGGGCAGGGAGCCTGACTTTCCGCGGTTCGGGGTCTTGAAGTCGAAGACGCTGGTGAGGTCGCCGCAGACCGCGCGGCGCCAGGGCGTGATCTGCGGCTCGCGGACGCCGAAGCGGGCCTCGAGGAACTGGATCACCGAGGTGTGGTCGAAAGTCTGGGAATTGACGAAGCCGCCCTTGGTCCAGGGCGAGACGACGATCATCGGCACGCGGGGACCGAGCCCGACCGGTTCGCCGTGATAGTCCTCGCCGGTCGTGGCGACGGTGCTCTTGCCCTGCGCGGAGCCTGTGGCCGGCAGCGGCGGCGGCACGTGGTCGAAGAAGCCGTCGTTCTCGTCGTAGTTCAGGATGAAGACGGTCTTGGCCCAGACCTTGGGGTTGGCGGTGAGCGCGGCGATCAGCCGGGCGGTGAACCATTCGCCGGCGGCCGGGCTGGCGTCGGGGTGCTCGCAGAGCTTGTAGGGCGCGACGATCCAGGAGACCTGCGGCAGGCGGTCGGCGGCGACGTCGGCGGCGAACTGCGCGACCACGTGATCGCCATTGGCGGTCTTGGCGTTGGCGGCGTTGGAGCCCGACGCCCAGGCGCGGCCGCGCTGGTAGAGCACGCTCTCCGGCCCGATGCCGCGGAAGCTCTTGAAGTAGGCCAGGCCATTGTCGCCGTAGTTGTCGAACTCCTGGTAGATGCGCCAGGAGACGCCCGCCGCCTGCAGCCGCTCGGCGTAGGTCGGCCAGGCGAGGCCCGGGAAGGTCTTGCCGTCGTTGGCCGGATCGGCGGTTTCGTTCGTTTCGTTCGGCGGGTTGGCGATGACGATCTTGCTGTCGTCGCCGGCCGAGAGCCCGCTGGTGCCGCTGAAGAAGAACAGCCGGTTGGGGTTGGTCGGTCCCCAGATCGAGCAGTGATAGGCGTCACAGACCGTGAAGGCGTCGGCGAGCGCGTAGTAGAACGGCAGGTCCTGGCGGGTGAAGTAGCCCATGGTCAGCGGACCCTTGGCGGGGATCCAGGCGTCGTGGTGTTTCCAGCGGGCGTGGGTTCCCTTCCAGCTGTGGTCGAGGCTGAACAGCGTCTGGGCGCGGCTCGTGTCGCTATCCAAGTGGAACGGCCCGACGGCGGGGGCGCCGTCCTTGCCGGGCTGGCGCCAGACCGGCTCGCCGCTCGGCAGGGTCACCGGGCGCGGATCGCCATAGCCGCGCACGCCGGCCAGCGTCCCGAAGTAGTGATCGAACGAGCGGTTCTCCTGCATCAGGATCACCACGTGCTCGACGTCCTTGATCGTGCCGGTCACCCGATTGGCCGGCAGGGCCATGGCCTGGGCGATGGCGGGGCTCAGGGTTGCCGAGCCCACGGCCGCGCCGGCGGCGAGCTTCAGGAAATCCCGGCGATCGGCTGGTCCGTCAGTCATGGTCTTTCCCCCCGCGACGCGACCGCCACCATAACTGAATCTCGCCCTCGCCAAGGAAAACTCCCTGGGGCCGTCACCAATGGGTCGGACCGGCGTTAGCCCTGACAACACCCCACACCTCGCATTGTCAGGATGATCAAATGGCCGACTCGAAGGGCATATCGCCCCCTATCGCGAACTCCACCGTAGGCGCGGGGGGCGAGACCCACCAGGCGGCCTCGGCGCCGGACGCCCGGATCACGACCAACCATGGCGTGCCGATCAGCGACGACCAGAATTCGCTCAAGGCCGGCCCGCGTGGGCCGTCGCTGCTGGAAGACTTCGTCCTCCGGGAGAAGATCCAGCACTTCGACCACGAACGGATCCCGGAGCGCATCGTTCACGCCCGCGGCTCGGCGGCCCACGGCTTCTTCGAGCTGACCGAGTCGCTCGCCAAATACACCCGCGCCAAGGTGCTGACCGAGGTCGGCAAGCGCACCGAGGTGTTCGCCCGCTTCTCCACCGTGGCCGGCGGCGCGGGCTCGGTGGACACGCCCCGCGACGTCCGCGGCTTCGCGGTGAAACTCTACACCGTCGAAGGCAACTGGGATCTGGTGGGCAACAACATCCCGGTCTTCTTCATCCAGGACGCGATGAAGTTCCCCGACCTGGTCCATGCGGTGAAGATGGAAGCCGACCGCGGCTATCCGCAGGCCGCCAGCGCCCACGACACCTTCTGGGACTTCATCGGGCTGATGCCGGAGAGCACCCACATGATCATGTGGGCGATGTCGGACCGCACAATCCCCAGGTCCCTGCGGATGATGGAAGGCTTCGGCGTCAACACCTTCCGGCTGCTGAACGACAAAGACGAGCCGACCTTCGTGAAGTTCCACTGGCGGCCGAAGCTCGGCACGCAGTCGACGTGCTGGGACGAGGCGGTGAAGATCGCGGGCGCCGATCCGGACTACCACCGCCGCGACCTCTTCGACGCGATCGACACGGGCGCCTTCCCTGAATGGGAATTCGGGGTCCAGCTGCTTAGCCAGGCCGAGGCCGACGCCCTGCCGTTCGATATCCTGGACGCCACCAAGCTGATCCCCGAGGAGCTTCACCCGATCAAGGTGGTCGGGCGCATGGTGCTGAACCGCAACCCGGATAACTTCTTCGCCGAGACCGAGCAGGCCGCCTTCCTGCCAACTAACGTGCCGCCGGGGATCGACTTCTCGGAAGACCCGCTGCTGCAGGGGCGCCTCTTCTCCTACCAGGACACCCAACTGTCGCGCCTGGGTTCGGTGAATTTCCACCAGCTGCCGATCAACCAGGCCAAGGGCTGCCCCTTCCAGAACCTGCAGCGCGATGGCCACATGCAGATGCAGGTCCCCAAGGGCCGGGCGAACTACGAGCCCAACAGCCTGGCCGAGGCCGGCGAGGAGGGTGGTCCGCGGGAGGATCCGGTGGGCGGTTTCCGCACGGCGCCGATCGCTGTCGAAGGCGCGAAGGTGCGCCTGCGGGCCGAGAGCTTCGCCGACCACTACAGCCACGCGCGGCTGTTCTACAGCTCGCAGACCGATATCGAGCAGGCGCACCTGGCGAGCGCCCTGGTCTTCGAGCTCTCCAAGTGCAGCTTCGAGCACGTGCGGACGCGGATCCTTGCCAACCTGCAGAACGTCGACCCTGACCTGGCCGCCCGCGTCGCGTTCGGCCTCAACATGGAGTTGCCGGCGCCCTCTGCGCCGGCCGCACAGCCGCAGGACATGGACCCATCGCCGGCGCTGCGGATCGTCGGCAAATATCCGGAGACCTTGAAGGGGCGCTCAGTCGGTATCCTCGTGACCGACGGCGCCGACGGCGCGGTGGTCGCGGCGCTCCGCAAAGCCGTCGAGGCCGAGGGCGCGAGCGTGAAGATCGTCGCGCCGAAGATCGGCGGGGTGACGCTGAAGGACGGCAAGAGCTTGCCGGTCGATGGTCAGCTGGCGGGCTCGCCCTCGGTGATCTTCGACGCGGTGGCGCTGGTCTTGTCCGACGACGGCTGCGCCCAGCTCCTGGGAGAGAGCGCGGCGATCGACTTCGTGCACAACGCCTTCGTTCACTTGAAGGCGATCGGCTTCACGGCGGAGGCGCAACCTCTGCTGGATAAGGCCGGGGTCGCGCCGGACGCGGGCATCGTCAACCTCGCGAGCGGCGTGAACCCGTTCCTGCCGCCCGCCCGCACCCGCCAGTGGGCGCGCGAGCCGTCGGTCCGCATGCTCGCGTAGGACCTGCCGCCAACCCCCTCGGCGTCGGAAAAGCGTCGGGGGGCGGGCGTGGATTTGCGCAAATATGTGATTGGTAAAAGACAAGCAGACCTCGCATGGCTAATGCGCGCACCTTTGTGTAAGCGGCGCTGTACCGCGTAAATCCGAAAGCAATTCGACCGATCGACAACGACGTTTGGGCCCTGAAGGCTCTGCGCCTTCAGTGTTGTGTTGATTGCGAGCTGGCGGAGCGTGTCTGATTTCATTCCTTTTGCAGAAGGCGGGAAATTATGAGTGACGTTGCCGAAGTGACTCGGAATACGAATACCAGTATTCGTCCGTTCAGTGTGAACGTTCCGGACGCCGATCTTGATGATCTGCGCAAGCGTATCAAGGCGACGCGGTGGCCCGAGCGGGAACTCGTCAACGACGGTTCGCAGGGTGTACAGCTCGCGACGATGCAGAAACTCGCCGACTACTGGGCGAACGACTACGACTGGCGCAGGGTCGAGGCCCGGCTCAACGCCCTGCCGCAGTTCATCAC
>JBOHKZ010000028.1:0-3832 GCA_050729355.1 Phenylobacterium sp.
GCCGCAAGCCGCCCCGACCGCGCCCGTCGGCCCGCAGCCGATGTCGGAATCCGTGGCCGCAATCGTCAACGACGACATCATCTCGACCTACGACCTAGGCCAGCGCATGCGGCTCCTGATCGCGACGTCGGGCGTACAGCCGACCCAGGACACCCTGCCTCAGTTCCAACGCGAGGCTCTCGTCTCGCTGGTCGATGAGCGCCTGCAGATGCAGGAGCTAAGGCGCGTCCAGAAGGACCAGAAGATCACCATCATCGCCACCGATGAGGAGGTCGTCGAAGAACTCACCGACATGGCCAAGCAGAACAACCTCAAGCCCGACGGTTTCCTGCTGGCCCTGAAGCAGCAGGGCATCGGGCCTGAAACCCTTTACGAGCAGATCCGGGCCCAGATGAGCTGGCAGCGCTGGATCAGCGGTCGCTACGGCACCCGCCTGCGGATCGGCGAGGACCAGATCGCCGCCACCCAGGCGCGCCTCGCCGCCGCGGCCTCCAAGCCGCAATACGAGATCTCCGAGGTGCTGATCGACGCCAGCCGGGTCGGCGGCATGCCCGCCGCCACCCAGGGCGCCACGCAACTGGTCACCCAGCTGCAGCAGGGCGCGCCGTTCGCCGCCGTGGCCCGCCAGTTCTCCTCCGCTCCCACCGCCGCTTCCGGCGGCGACGCCGGGTGGGTCACGCTTGGCGAGATGCCGGCCGAAGTGGACGCGGTGCTCGACCAGCTGCGGCCCGGCCAGCTCTCGCAGCCGATCCCGGTAAAGGACGGCGTCTACATCATTTATCTGCGCGACAAGCGTTCCGGCGCCGGCCAGACCCTGGTCAACCTGAAGCAGGCCGCGGTCGCGCTTCCGGCCACCGCCACGGCCGAGGACGTCGAGGCGGCGCGGGTCAAGCTCGTGGCCGTGCGCGGGACGATCAAGGATTGCGCCACGCTGGAGGCCACCGCGGGCAAGACCCCGGGCGTCGTCGCCGGCGACCTGGGCGAGGCGGAAGTCGCCGACCTCGCGCCCGAGTTCAAGGCCGCCGCCACTACGCTCAAGGTCGGCGAGCTTTCCGACCCGATCCGCACCAAGGTCGGCCTGCACATCCTGGCCGTCTGCGGCAAGCGCGCGGCCGGCTCCGCACAGGCGGATCACGACCAGATCGAGAACCGCCTGAAGGGCCAGCAGCTCAGCATGATCGCGCGGCGCTACATGCGCGACCTGCGCAATTCCGCGACGATAGAGACCAGGTGAGGACCGGCCCGCTCGCCCTGACCCTCGGCGATCCGGCCGGCATCGGCCCGGAGATCGTCGTCAAGGCCTGGAGCGAGTTGCGCCGATCCGGTCCCTCCTTCGTGGTGGTGGGGGATTACCAGTCCCTGGCCTCGGCCTCGGGCGCCTCCAATGTCCGCCGCGTGCTCTCGCCCACCGACGCACTGGCGGTCTTCGAGGACGCCCTGCCGGTGCTCGACCTGCCGCTGAAGGGCCGCGTGGTCGCCGGGCAACCCTCGCCCACCGCCGCGCCGGCCGTCATCCGCTGGATCGAGACCGCAGCGGGCCTCGCGTTGTCGGGCGCGGTGGCCGGCGTGGTCACGGCCCCCATCGCCAAGGCGCCGCTCTACGAGGCCGGCTTCAAGTTCCCGGGCCATACCGAGTTCCTCGGCGAACTGACCCAGGCCGCGACCTTCGACGGCGCCCGCGGCCCGATCATGATGCTGGTCGCCCAGGACCTGCGGGTCTCGCTGGTGACCGTGCACTCGCCGCTGGCCAAGGTCTCGGGCCTGCTCAGCGTCGAGGCGATCGTCAACGCGGGGCTGGTCACGGCGCAGGCGCTCCGCATCGACTTCGGCATCGACGAGCCGAGGCTTGCGGTCGCGGGCCTGAACCCGCACGCCGGCGAGGGCGGCGGCATCGGTCGCGAAGAGATCGAGATCGTCGAGCCCGCCGTCCGCGCGCTGCGGGATCTGGGCGTCGACGCGACGGGCCCCTACCCCGCCGACAGCCTGTTCCACGAAGAGGCGCGCAAAGGGTACGACGCGGTGGTCTGCCTCTATCACGACCAGGCGCTGATCCCGGTGAAGATGCTGGACTTCTGGGGCGGGGTGAACGTCACGCTGGGCCTGCCCATCGTGCGTACGTCGCCGGACCACGGCACCGCTTTCGACATCGCCGGCCGCGGCCTGGCGCGACCCGACAGCCTGATCGCCGCCATCCGGTTGGCCGACCAGATTTCGCGGGCTCGGGCGGGGTGAACCTCGAGGCCCTGCCGCCGCTGCGCGAGGTGCTCGCCGACCATGGCCTGCTGGCCAAGAAGTCGTTCGGCCAGCACTTCCTGCTCGACCTCAACATCACCCGCAAGATCGCCCGGCTGGCGGCCTTCGCGCCGGACGAGCGGGTGATCGAGGTCGGCCCCGGTCCCGGCGGCCTCACCCGCGCCCTGCTGGAAGCCGGGGCCCACGTTATCGCCATCGAAAAGGACGAGCGCTTTCGCCCGTTGCTGGAGGAATTGGGGGCAGCTGCGCCCGGCGCCCTCACCCTGATCCTCGCTGACGCGCTCACCGTGGATGAGGCGAGCCTCACGGGGGGTCTTGGAGCGCACGTGGTCTCGAACCTGCCCTACAACGTCGGCACGGCCCTGCTCATCAAGTGGCTGACAGGGCCTTGGACGCCGGCCTCGATGACCCTGATGTTCCAGAAGGAGGTGGCCGAGCGGATCGTCGCGCCGACCGATGGCGACGCCTACGGCCGCCTCGCGGTCATCGCCCAGGCCACCAGTCACGCCAAGACGGTGATGGATGTTCCTGCCCGCGCCTTCACGCCGCCGCCCAAGGTGGAGTCGGCCGTCGTGCGCCTGACCCCGCGCGCCGACCGCCCCTCGGCCGCCCGCCTGAACGCCTTGCAGAAGATCACCGCCGCCGCCTTCGGCCAGCGCCGCAAGATGCTTCGCGCCAGCCTCAAGGGCCTCGGCGGCGAGCGTCTGATCGAAGCCGCCGGACTGAACCCCCAGGCGCGCGCCGAGACCATCGATATCGACGGCTTCCTGCGCCTGGCCGACGCCTGGATCGCGGCGCGCTAGTCCGGCTTTTCGCCGCGGCCGGGCGGCGACCAGGCCGGCGGATCGCTGGCGGGGAACGACTCTTCGCCGGCTTCTTCGACGGGATCGAGCTCTTCGTCGTCGTTGTCGTGGGGTTCGCTCATGACGCGGCTCCTCGCCGCCAGCCTACGACGTTGCCACGCCGGGCTCCTGACGGTCCTATGCGCGTCCTTGAGTCATCGAAGGGGTGTCGATGCTGATCCTGTTGGGCGTGGCGGTCGTGGTCGTGGGGTTCGCCGCCCGGTTCAATCCTCTGCTGGTGGTCGTCGCCGCGGCGCTGGCGACCGGGCTTGCAGCGGGCCTTCCGCCGCTCGACGTGCTGGCGGCGTTCGGCAAGGCGTTCAACGAGAACCGTTATGTCAGCGTCGCCCTGCTGGTCCTGCCGATGGTGGGCGTGGTCGAACGCGCAGGCCTGCAGGAGCGGGCGCGGGCCCTGATGCTGCGGTTCAAGGGCGTCTCGGTCGGCCCCCTGCTCATCGTCTACATGGCCTTTCGCCAGATCACCTCGGCGCTGGGGCTCACCTCCATCGCCGGCCAGACTCAGTCGATCCGCCCCATCGTTGCGCCGATGGCCGAGGCCACGGTCGAGACCCACGTCGGCGTCCTGACCGACGCGACCCGCTACCGGGTCCGCGCCTTCGCCGCCGCCACCGACAACATCGGCTACTTCTTTGGCGAGGACGTCTTCGTGGCCATCGGCTCGATCCTGCTGATGGTGGGCTTCCTGGCCTCCAGCGGCATCACGATCGACCCCATCC
>JBOHKZ010000029.1:0-5573 GCA_050729355.1 Phenylobacterium sp.
TGCTTGAAAAGACCTTCGATCCGAAAACCGCCGAGCCGCGCCTCTACGCCGCCTGGGAGGCCTCGGGGGCGTTCGCGCCGATCGACGACCCGGCCGCCGAGCCGTTCTCGATCGTCATCCCGCCGCCGAACGTCACCGGCTCGCTGCACATCGGGCACGCGCTGAACAACACCCTACAGGACGTGCTGATCCGCTTCGAGCGCATGCGCGGGAAGGCGGCCCTGTGGCTGCCCGGCACCGACCACGCCGGCATCGCCACCCAGATGGTGGTGGAGCGCCAGCTCGCCGAAGCCGGCAACCAGAGCCGCCGCGACATGGGCCGCGAGGCCTTCGTCGAGAAGGTCTGGGAGTGGAAAGCCAAGTCCGGCGGCGTGATCGTCAACCAGCTGCGCCGCCTGGGCGCGTCCTGCGACTGGAGCCGCGAGCGGTTCACGCTGGACGAGGGCCTGTCGGCGGCGGTTCGCAAGGTCTTTGTGACCCTTTACAAGCAAAAGCTCATCTATCGCGACAAGCGGCTGGTGAACTGGGACCCGATGTTCCAGACCGCCATCTCCGACCTCGAGGTCGAGCAGCGCGAGGTCGACGGCCACTACTGGCATTTCGCCTATCCGCTGGAGGACGGCTCCGGCGAGATCGTCGTCGCCACCACCCGCCCGGAGACCATGCTGGCCGACACAGCGGTCGCCGTTCACCCGGACGACGAGCGCTACAAGGCGATGATCGGCCGCGCGGTGCGCCTGCCGATCGTCAACCGGCCCGTGCCGATCATCACCGATGAATACGCCGACCCGGAGAAGGGCTCCGGCGCGGTGAAGATCACGCCGGCGCACGACTTCAACGACTTCATGGTCGGCAAGCGCAACAACCTGCCGATGATCAACATCTTCGACGACTTCGCGCGGATCAACGACAACGCGCCGCCGGAGTATCGCGGCCTCGACCGGTTCGTGGCCCGCAAGAAGGTGATCGAGCAGTTCGAGGCGCTGGGCCTGCTGCGCGGCGTCGAGAAGACCCGCCACATGGTGCCGCACGGCGACCGTTCCGGCGTCGTCGTCGAGCCCTACCTGACGGACCAGTGGTGGGTGAACGCCGAGGTGCTGGCCAAGCCGGCGATCAAGGCGCTCGAAGAGGGCGACACCGTCTTCGTGCCCAAGGCCTGGGAGAAGACCTACTTCGAGTGGATGCGGAACATCCAGCCGTGGTGCGTCTCGCGCCAGCTCTGGTGGGGCCACCGCATCCCGGCCTGGTTCGGACCCGACGGGAAGGTTTTCGTCGAGGAGACCGAGGACGAGGCCAAGCGCCAGGCGCGTGAGCACTATGGCCGCGACGAGCCGCTGCGCCAGGACGAGGACGTGCTCGACACCTGGTTCTCGTCGGCGCTCTGGCCGTTCTCGACGCTGGGGTGGCCGGAGAAGACGGAGGACCTGCGCCGGTTCTACCCGACCCACACCCTGGTCACCGGCTTCGACATCATCTTCTTCTGGGTCGCCCGCATGATGATGCAGGGCATCCACTTCATGGACGAGGTCCCCTTCAAGCGCATCTTCATCAACGCCCTGGTGCGCGACGCCGAGGGGAAGAAGATGTCGAAGTCCAAGGGCAACGTCATGGACCCCCTGGCGCTGATCGACGACTACGGCGCCGATGCGCTGCGCTTCACCCTCACCGCCATGTCGGGGCAGGCGAGGGACATCAAGCTCTCGACCCAGCGGATCGAGGGCTATCGCAACTTCGGCACCAAGCTCTGGAACGCCACGCGGTTCTGCCAGATGAATGGCTGCGCCCGAGCCGAGGGCTTCGACCCCGCCAAGGTGAAGAACCCGCTGAACCGGTGGATCGTCGGCGAGACCACGCGGACCGCCCAGGCGATCACCGCGTCGCTGAACGACTGCGGCTTCGACCAGACCGCCGACGGCCTCTACCGCTTCATCTGGCGCCAGTACTGCGACTGGTACGTCGAACTCGCCAAGCCGCTGCTGGGCAAGCCGGAAGAGCCGCCGGCCGACCTCGAGGCGCAGGCCGAGACCCAGGCGACCGCAGCCTGGGTGCTGGACGTGATCCTGAAGCTGCTCCACCCGGTCATGCCGTTCCTCACCGAGGAGCTCTGGGCCCAGACCGCCGACCTCGGCGCGCCGCGCGACTACCAGGGCTTCCTGATGAGCGCGCGCTGGCCGGAGCTGCCGTCGAGCCTGATCGACAAGGCGGCCGACGCCGAGATCGGTCTGATCATCGAGGCGATCTCCGAAGGCCGTTCGGTCCGCTCCGAGCTGAACGTCCCCAACTCCGCCCGCCCGCCGCTGCTGGTGGTCGAGGCGAGCGCGGCCCAGGCCAAGGTGCTGAAGGATTCCGCGCCGCTGATCGCCCAGCTCCTGCGAGTCGCCGAGATCCGCTTCGTCGACGCCGCGCCCGAGGGGGCGATCCCCTACGTCGTGGAAGGCGCGACGCTTGCCCTGCCGGTCGCCGAGTTCATCGACCTGGCCGCCGAACGCTCCCGCCTCGGCAAGGAAGTGGCGACCCTCGGTTCCGACATCGAACGCACGGCCAAGAAGCTCGACAATCCCGACTTCATCGCCCGTGCTCCGGACGAGGTTGTCGAGGAAAACCGCGAGCGCCTGGCCGAGGCGGAGGCCGCCAAAGCCAAGCTCGAAGCGGCGCTCAGCCGCCTTGGCGCGGTGGTCTGACGCGTCGAAGGAGACAGCCTAACGCTGTCTTAGCCATTCCCTGCGCCTACTGCGTGTAAGCGCGGAAGCAGGGAAGGCGGCGTTGCGATGAGCAAACTCGTCGGGCACAGACGAACGGCCGGGGATCACTTCGAACCGGACGAAGCCGGGGATCCCAAGGCGCAGCGTCAGCTTCGCGGCCAGCTGGAGCAGATCGACTACGCGGCCTACGACGCCAACCGCAAGGTCCTGGGCGCGACGCTCAGCGACGTCGGCATGCAGAAATTCCAGCAACTTGGCCTGGCGACCGCGCAGTGCCGGGCCCGCTGGGTCGCCGCGGCGCTGGCGGCGACCGAGGGAAGCCGGATCCCGACCCCGGAGCAGGTCGAGAAGATCTGCCACCTCAGGACCGCCTACGAAGAGCTGACGGCGGTCTACGACGCCATGCGGCGGATGGTGGAGCGGGGATACCTGCCGCACCCCTCGGCCTAGGCCGGGTCAGAAGCGGTAGGCGGCCCGCACCCCCAGGCTGTTGGCCCCGTCGTGGGTGTTGCTCCCGACGTGACCATTGCTCCAGTGCTGCCCCTCGAACTCCACGGCCCATTTGGAGTTCAGCCGCCACCCCAACGCGAAGGTGGCGTGGAAGAGCGTTCGGTATCCCCATTCCGCCCGCACATCGCGCTCATGACGCCGCCGGGCGTTCTCCTCTTCCGTCAGGCCGGACATGGGCCGGGGCAGGGTGAGGTCGCCGTCGTGGACCGAGAGTCCGCCGCCAAGGTCGAAGTAGGTCCGCTTGCCTTCCCAGCGCCAGATCAAGCCCGCCTGCGCGAAGCTGGTGACGCCCTCCAGGCTGACCTGGCCGCTGACGTACGGGCGGGGCGAGCCTACGAAGCTCAGGACCTTCAGCGGCTTGAACAGATATTCCGCGATGAGCGAGGCGCCGTGCTCCGGACCGTTGGGCGCATAGCCGGCGCCGACGCGAAGCTCCTGAGCCTGGACCGCGCCAGCCCCCGCCAGTCCGCTCACGACCGCGAGCGCGGCCCCCAGCCAACGGCTTCCAGCCACGAGGTCGCTCACGTGATAGCGCGCGTGGTGGTGGATTCGCTGTCTGGCATCGGGCCGGTGCTCCTGCTCGTGGCAGCAGATTTGCGCCGCTATTCGGCCGGCCTGAACTCGGGAAAACCCGCAGAACGCGTCCGACGCTTACCGGAGCGCCCGCGTGCGCCGAACCGCCTCTGGCGCGCGCCTAGGCTGTCGTCTAGCTTCCCGCCTTCAAGTCGAGGGAAGTGCTTCATGCGTGAGTTGAGCAAGGCGGCGATGCTGGCCGCGGTCCTGGTGCTGGGCGCTGCTGCGCCCGCCGCGTTCGCCGCGGACGACGCGCCCAAGGCCGACGCCGCCAAGGACAAAGAAAAGGACAAGATCGACCTGCCGGCCTTCCCGGCCGACGCCACGGTGAAGCAGGTCACGCACGTCGCCGGCAAGACGCTCAGCTACACCGCCACCGTCGGCTCGCTGCCGGTGCGCGACGAGAAGGGCAAGAAGATCGCCGAGGTGGTGTTCAGCGCCTACATCCTCGACGGTCCCAAGAACCCCGACCGGCCGGTGACCTTCGCCTTCAACGGCGGCCCCGGCGCGGCCTCGGTCTATCTGAACCTCGGCGCCATCGGTCCGAAGCGCGTGCAGTTCGGCGCCCAGGGCGACAGCCCCTCCGACCCCGCCCGGCTCGTCGACAATCCCGGCACCTGGCTGGACTTCACCGACCTGGTGTTCATCGATCCGGTCGGCACCGGCTTCTCGCGCTCCCTGGTCGACAAGGACGAGACCAAGAAGCGGTTCTATTCGATCAAGCCGGACATCGAGTACCTGTCGCGGATCGTCTACGACTGGCTGCTCAAGAACGACCGGATGGCCTCGCCCAAGTACGTCACCGGCGAGAGCTACGGCGGCTATCGCGCGCCGCGGATCACCTACTACCTGCAGACCCAACTCGGCGTCGGCGTGAACGGCGTCGTGATGGTCTCGCCCTACCTGCAGCCGGGCGCGGACAGCGCGCCGGACTTCTCACCGATGCCGTGGGTGGCGACCCTGCCGTCGATGGCGGCGTCGAACTACGAGCGCCAGGGCAAGGCGCTCAGCCCTGAGCTGATGACCGAGGTCGAAAACTACACCCGCGGCGAGTTCGTCACCGACCTGATGAAGGGCCGCCGCGACCCGGCGGCGGTGAACCGCATCGTCAGCAGGGTCACCGCCTACACCGGCCTGAACCCGGCCTTCGTCCGCGCCTCAGGCGGTCGGATCGACAGCCGCGCCTATCTGCGCGAGCTCTATCGCGACACCGGCAAGATCGGCAGCTGGTACGACAGCAACGTCACCCAGGACGATCCCTTCCCCTGGTCCCCGCAGGGCCGCCGCGGCGACCCGATCCTCGACGCGATCATCGCGCCCACCACCAGCGCCATGGTCGACTTCGACGTCCGCGTGGTCGGGTGGAAGGTCGAGGGCCGCTACAATGCGCTGAGCTACGACGTCGGCGAGAACTGGGAGAACGGCATCGAGCTCACGGATGCGACGAGCGACCTGCGCCAGGCGATCGCGGCGGACCCGAAGATGAAGGTGCTGATCGTCCACGGCTACGACGACCTCTCGTGCCCCTACTTCATCTCGCGCCTGGTGATCGACCAGATCCCGGTCAGCGGCGACCCGAACCGGGTGAAGCTGTCGCTCTATCCGGGCGGCCACATGTTCTACAGCCGCCCCGGCAGCCAGGCCTCGTTCCGCACCGACGTGATGCAGGTCTTCGGGGCGCACTAAGGGTTCCGGGGACCTAGCATCGGGCGCTGGGTTATGCTTGTTCACCTACGACGACGCGGGAGCGGAAGACCCCCGCGCGAGCATTAGGAGTGACCCCATGTC
>JBOHKZ010000030.1:0-8068 GCA_050729355.1 Phenylobacterium sp.
CCAAAGTAGCGGCGCACGGTCGCCGCGCGGCAGCCGGTCCCGTCCAGCAGGGTGTAGAGCTGGCGGACCTTCTTGACCTGCACCTGCTTGACCGCATCCTCGACGTCGCGCTCGGCGGTGCGGCGCAGCGCCCAGGCCATGTCGGCGGCGCCGTAGAGGGTGATGCCCTCGGCCGGTTCGCCGTCGCGGCCTGCCCGGCCGATCTCCTGCCAATAGGCCTCGATGGAGGCGGGCGGATCGGCGTGGATCACGAACCTGACGTCGGGCTTGTCGACCCCCATGCCGAACGCGATGGTCGCCACCATCACCCCAGCGTCGTCCTGCAGGAATTGCTCAAGCCGCTCGGTGCGCAGCGTGCGCTCCAGGCCCGCGTGATAGGCCAGCGCCGGGACGCCGACGTCGCGCAGCGCCTGGGCGATCTTCTCGGTCCCGTCGCGCGAGCCGGCATAGACGACGCCCGCCCCGCCGGGGCGCGCGGTGACCAGCTCCACGACCCGCTTCTGCGCCGGGCCGCGCTTGCGCTCGGCGGTCAGGATCAGCTCGGGCCTGGCGAAGCTCGCCACGAACTCGGCGCTATCCTGCAGCTTCAGTTCGGCGCGGATGTCCTCGCGGGTCCGGGCGTCGGCGGTGGCGGTGACCGCCAGGCGCGGGACGTTCGGGAAGATCTCGGCAAGCCGGCCCAGCATCCGATAGTCGGGGCGGAAATCGTGGCCCCACTGGCTGACGCAGTGGGCCTCGTCGATGGCGATCAGCGCCAGCGGCACGCGGCTCAGCCGCTCCAGCATCCAGGGCTGCATCAGCCCTTCCGGCGAGACGTAGAGCAGGTCGAGCTCGCCGGCGTCGATGCGCCGCCAGATCCCCTCCTTCTCGGAGGGGTCGATGTTGGAATCCAGCCGCGCGGCGGCCACGCCCGACTGCTGCATGGCCGCGACCTGGTCGGTCATCAGCGCGATCAGCGGCGAGACCACGAGGCCCAGGCCCGGACGGATCATGCTGGGGATCTGGTAGCAGAGGCTCTTGCCGCCGCCCGTGGGCAGCACCGCCATGGCGCTGCGCCCGGCCAGCACCTCGGTGATCACATTGGCCTGCATGCCGCGGAAGTCCGCGTGGCCGAACGTGCGGCGAAGGATATCGCGGGCCTGATCTAACGGTGTGGCTTCAGGCTCGGCGACGGCGGCGTGCATGGGTGTGGTTATGGAGGCGACTCACCACGATTGCCATGCGGCGTTCTAGGATCAGGCCTGTTTGACGCTCTTGTTGGCGAAGCCGGCGATGCGTTCTTCCATGTCGGGCCCGCGGCCTTCACCCCGGAAGATCTCGTGCGACAGTCCGGCCGGCAGCGGCAGGCCGTCGGTCTGGCGGACCAGCCGCTTGTTGGCCCGGTGGCTGAACCAGGAGTTGGCGAGGATCTCCTTCGCGAGGGACTCGATCCGCGCGTCGAACGCGTCGTCGGCCACGCAGAGGTTGGCGAGACCGATCGCCTCGGCCTCGCGCCCGGCCACTGTGCGGCAGGTGAACATCATCTCGCGGGCCTTGTAGGTCCCCACCCGGCGCGGAAGCCGCTGGGAAAGACCCCAGACCGGGGTAAGCGCCCACTTGGCGTGGGTGTCGGCGAACTTGGCGTTCTCCGAGGCCAGGATGATGTCGCCGGCCAGGGCCAGTTCGAGCGCGCCCGTATAGCAGTGGCTATGCACCGCCGTGATCACGGGCTGCGGCAGGTCGGCCAGTCGCTCGATGACCCTCGACTGGTAGAAGGGCTCCGGCAGCTTTTCGCCGGTGGCGATGTCGCCCAGGTCGTGGCCGGCGGAGAAGCACCGCCCGGCGCCGCGCAGGATCACCAGGCCGACGGTGTCCGTCTCCTGGGCCAGGCGCTTCACATGCGCGTCCAACTGGACGAACAGCTCGACGTTCAGCGAGTTCAGTTTCTCGGGCCGGTTCAGGGTCAGCGTCGCGGCGCCGTCCCTGTCCTGGCGGGTGACTAGGTCCGTCATGGCGGCGCTCCTTCGTTTTGCGGTCAGTTCGCCGCGTCCATCCGGCTGATGGTGAGCGTCTTGGCCCAGTGGGTTCCCATGCGGTTGACGAACTGCGCAGGGCGTTCGGCGAGGACTTCGGTTTCCAGCCACAGGCGCTTCAGGTGCCGGATCTTGCCGGCGGCGCGGTCGTCCTCGTAGGCGCTGCGGCCGTGCAGCACGTGGTAATTGTTGATGAACTGCATGTCGCCTGGCCGGAAATCCATCAGCACGGAATAGTGGCCGCCCTCGGCCTGGTCCTGCATCCAGGTCAGCGCCTCGCGGGCCTTGTCGGTCAGGCGAGGCGCATCGGCGTGGCGTTGCGAGGCCAGGATGTAGGGCCGGATCAGCCGGGTGAAGAGCCGCTCGCCGTGGCGGGTGAACACCGGCATCAGGTACCAGCCGGGCTTCCCCGGCGCCTGTTCGCCGCGATAGTCGAAGGGCTGCGGCTTGTAGAGTTCGGCGGCGAGATCGGGCCGTTCGCGGACCAGCCGGTTGTGCAGGGCGACCGAATTGCAGACCGCCGAGAGCCCACCGGAAATCCCGGTCTGCAGGCACATCAGGCCCACCAGGTCCGAGCCGTCGCAGTGGAAGTCGAGGCCGACCAGGCCGATCTCGTTGCCGCGCGAGGTGGGATCGCCCGGCGCCTTGCCATGGTCGGTGACGTCGCCCAGCAGGTGGCCCTTGGCGTTCTGCGGCCAGGGCTTGCCGAGGTGCGCCCCGATCCCCCAGTAGGCCATGCTCATCTCGTCGTTCGACCAGCGCTCGCGCGGCAGGCCGCGAAGCAGCACGAAGCCGCGCCCGTCGATCAGCTCGCGCTCGATCTGCTTCAGCCGGGGTCCGAGCGTCGACAGCGGGAACTCCGCCTTGCCGATCTGCAGGAAGTCGTCGGAGATCGAGAAGGCGTGCTGCACCGCCTCATCCAGCTCGTCGACCTCGGCCGGCGACAGATGCTCCGTCCATTGAGCCGGATCGGCGACGTCCTTCGCCGTCCACTCGCAGGCGGTTTCCAGGACCTCGGGCTTGAAGGCGGCGATGTCGTTCATGGGCCCGCCTCCTATTCCGCGGCCATGGCGGCGGGGACGCCTTGCGCGCCGCGCAACAGGCGGCCGGGCAGGGCGTCGGTGGGCTCGCCGTCGCGGTAGGTGACCTGACCGGCCACGATGGTGGCGAGATAGCCCTCGGCCCGCTGGATCAACCGCCGCCCGCCCGCCGGCAGGTCGTAGGAAACCTGCGGGGCCTTCAGCTTCAGCCGGCCGTAGTCGATGACGTTGAGGTCGGCGCGATAGCCCGGCGCGATCAGGCCGCGGTCGTAGAGCCCGACGGTCTCGGCGGTGTCGCGGCACTGGGCGCGGATCATGTGCTCAAGACTGAGCTTCGGGCCTCGCGTGCGGTCGCGGGTCCAGTGGATGATGTTGGTGGTGGGGAAACTGCCGTCGCAGATCATGCCGACGTGGGCGCCGCCGTCCGAGAGGCCGGGGACCACGCAGTCGTGCTGCAGCATCTGGTAGGCCGGATCCAGCGTGTTCTGGGCGTAGTTGAGCAGCGGCAGATAGAGCATGCCGCGCCCTTCGCCCGAGCCTCCATCCAGCATGTGGTCGAGGGCCACGGCGTAGGGATCGACGCCCTTTTCCCTGGCGATGGCGTCGATGGAGTGGTCCGGCGTCGGCTCGTAGTCCGGATTGTCGCCGCCCATCAGGTACATGCGGTCCCAGGCGCGGCCGGGCGAGAGGCCTGGGGCGCGGGCCGACTCCGGCTCCTCGCCGAGCAATTTCGCGCGGAACTGTGGGTCGCGCAGCCGGGCGACCCGCTCGGCCAGCGGCAGCGCCTTGATGTCGCGATAGCTCGGATGGCTGCTGAACGGGTTCACGGTCAGCTCGAAGCCGAAGAGCACGCCCACCGGCCGGGTCGCCACCTGGGCGCGGATCTGCAGGCCGGCGGCCTTCGCCTCGCTCATCTGCTCCAGCATGAAGCGCCACTGCTCGGGGTCGCGCGGGCTTTGCAGCAACGAGAACGAGAGCGGGCGGCCGGACTTGGCCACGATCCGCCGCAGCATGGCGAATTCCTCGGCCGGATCGTTGAAGTCGGAGACCACCTGCAGGACGCCCTTGCCGGCTGCGGCCATGCCCATGGCGATGCCGGTCAGCTCGTCCTCGCCGGCGGTCAGGGTGGCGATCGGCGAGCCGTCCGAGGAGCGGTGGTTCAGGGTGCGCGAGGTGCCGAAGCCGATGGCGCCGGCCTCCATGGCCCGCTTGGCGATGGCCGCCATGGCGTTGATGTCGGCCTCGGTGGCCGGCTCGCGATTGACCCCGCGCTCGCCCATGACGAAGACGCGTAGCGCCGCGTGCGGCAACTGGCTGGCGATATCCACGTCGAAGCGGCGGCTGGCCAGCCCGTCCAGGTATTCCGGATAGCTCTCCCAGTTCCACGGCAGGCCCTCTGAGAGCACCGGGAAGGGGATGTCCTCGACGCCTTCCATCAGCTGGATCAGCCGGTCGTGGTCGCCGGGCTTGCAGGGCGCGAAGCCGACGCCGCAGTTGCCCATGACCACGGTGGTGACCCCGTGCCAGGACGAGGGCTGCATCCGCTGGTCCCAGGTCGCCTGGCCGTCATAGTGGGTGTGGATGTCGACGAAGCCCGGGGTGACCACCTGGCCGCGGGCGTCGATCTCCTCGGCGCCGGAGCCGGCGATCCGCCCGACGCTGGCGATAACGCCGTCCTTCACGCCGACGTCGGCCTCGAAGGCAGCCTGGCCCGAGCCGTCCACGACGGTCCCGCCGCGGATCACCAGGTCATAGGCTTTTTCCATGGATCGCCTCCCTCAAGGCGTAGCGTCTCAGACTTCGGTTTCCGCCATTTTGCCGCCTGCCGAGGGGGTGCGGTCAAGCGCCCAGCGGCTTCGCGTAACGCGATCACTGAAGATTCAGCCTGTTTCTTGGCTCTCCCTTAAGGTGAACAAGCTAGACCGTAAGCACTGCTCAGGATCGGTTGAGGGACCCGTCTATGGCGCTGAAAGCCCTACTCGCCGCCATCATGGTGGCGGCGGTCGGCGTGGGACTCGTCCTGCCCCTTCCGCATCGCAGCGAGGCGCACGCGCGCTCGCAGATCGAACTTCATCCCTAGAATCCTAGGGCTTCGGGCCCTTCGCCAGCGACGCGACGGTGTCGGCGCAGCCGCTGAGCGGGCTCGCGCCTGGCACATCCACCTCGGCCATGTAGGGGTAGACGTGCTCGCTCATGCCGTCGGAACAGTTGCTGGCGTAGAGGGTCACCTTCAGGTCGCGGCCGTCCGCGGTCTTACCGCTCCATGAGGCCTGGTTGGGCTGGATCACGGCGCCGGGCGCGGTGGCGATCAGGATCGGCTGATCGGGGCGGGTGAGGGTGAGCGTCGTCCCGCGGATCGCGACGTTCCAGAACGGCTCGGTCCCGCGCGCGTCCAGCGGCCGGCTGAAATCGCCGACCACGGACTTGGGCGGCGGCGCCGGCGGTTTGGCTGCCGGCTTCGGACTGCAGGCGGCGAGGGCCACAAGCGCAACGACGGCGAAAGCGCGCATAGATCTACTCCGCTCATCCCCGAACGCAGGGATCCAGGGCGGTTGCTTATAGCGGAGTTTGCGTCGGAACCGCGGCGCCGCCCTCTCCCTACCCTCTCCCTCTCGCTGCGCGGGGGAGAGGAGTGATGGTGCAGCCCTGTGCGCCTGCTCTCCCCCCGCGTAGCGGAGAGGGAGAGGGTAAGGAGAGGGCGGTGCAGCCGAGGCCGTGATCACCGGTGAAAGCGCCGCAAATCACGCTAGGCTCGCCCGCGTGAACGCGCCGGATCTCTCCTTCTACGAATTCTTCGCCGGCGGCGGCATGGCGCGGCTGGGCCTTGGCGAGGGCTGGGCCTGCCGGTTCGCCAACGACTTCGATCCGGTCAAGGCGGCGACCTATCGCGACAATTTTCCGGACGCCGGCGAACATTTCCATGCGGGCGACGTCTTTGCGCTGTCGGCCGCCGACCTCCCGGGCCACGCCGACCTCGCGTGGGCGTCCAGCCCCTGCCAGGACTTCAGCCTGGCCGGCGCGCGGGCTGGACTGGCGGGCGGACGGTCCTCGGCCTTCTTCGGTTTCTGGCGGCTGGTCGAGGCCCTGGGCGCCGAGGGTCGTGCGCCGCGCGTGCTGGTGATCGAGAACGTCAGCGGCCTGCTTTCCTCGAACGGCGGCGCGGACTTTACGGCGCTCGCCCAGGCGCTGGCCGACGAGGGCTACAGCTTCGGGGCCCTGGAGATCGACGCAGCCGGCTTCCTGCCGCAGTCACGGCCGCGGGTGTTCGTGATCGCCACCAAGGAAGCGCCCGCCCGGCGCCTGTTGGGCGACAGCCGCTACCAGACCCGCGCCGTGAAGCTCGCGGCAGAGCGCCTGCCGCCGGCGTTGGCCAAGCACTGGATCTGGTGGGCGCTTGGCGCGCCGCCGGCCCGCAATCTGGACCTTTCCGCCCTGCTGGAGCCCGACGCCGCTGTCGTCTGGCATTCGGCCGAGCGCACGGCGCGTTGGCTCGAGCTGATGGCGCCGCTGCACCGCGCGCGCCTGGAGGCCCGGCGCGATCGCGGCGAGCGGATCGTCGGCGCGCTCTATCGGCGGATGCGGCTGGAGGACGGCCGCAAGGTGCAGCGCGCCGAAGTGCGCTTCGACGGCGTGGCGGGCTGCCTGCGTACGCCGCGCGGCGGCTCCTCGCGCCAGGTGCTGGCGGTGGTCGAGGCCGGCCAGGTCCGCACCCGTCTGCTGACGCCGCGCGAAGCCGCCCGGCTGATGGGCCTGCCCGACAGCTACGGACTGCCCAAGGCGGCGACGTCCGCTCTGCACGTGTCCGGCGATGGCGTGGCGGTCCCCGTCGTGCGCTGGCTGACGCAGGAACTGCTGGAGCCGCTGCTGGGCGCCGCGCCTAGACGGGAAGTTCGGGTCGCAGCGGGTAGTCGATGACGATGGCCCGGCCGTCGGTGAGCGCCACCACGGAATGAGGCGTGTCGGCGGGCACGATGGCGACCATGCCGGGTCCCGCCACCTGGGTCTCGCCGGCGATGGTCACCGAGAGCTCGCCCTCGACCACCTCCCAGACCTCTTCCTGCGGATGGCGGTGCTCGTGGATGTCCGAACCCGCGGTGAACTCCCAGTGGGCGAAGGTCAGGCTGGGGGAGTGGAAATAGCGGCCGAGCCAGCCCGGGCGGCGCTCATGCTGCGGCAGGGCGTTGGTGTCGACAAACGGCATGGCGCTGTTCCTCGTCCTTCCCTAGCACAACCGGGCGGGAACCCTTAGGTTCGCCGGCTGAAGGGCAACCTCCTCGAAAGGTCCATCCATGGACGACGCCACCCCCGACAAGGTCTACGACGCCGCGCGATATCGGCGCGCCGGCCGGGGCAAGATCTTCGACTCCATTCTCGACACCATCGGCGACACCCCGCTGATCCGGCTACCGAGGCTGACCGCGGCCTTCAAGCCCAAGGGCGAGGTGCTGGCGAAGCTCGAGTTCTTCAACCCGATCGGCTCGGTGAAGGACCGCATCGGCGTGGCCATGATTGAGTACCTCGAGGCCAAGGGCGTCCTGAAGCCCGGCGGGCTGATCGTCGAGCCGACGAGCGGCAACACCGGCATCGCATTGGCCTTCGTGGCCGCGGCCAAGGGCTACAAGCTGACCCTGGTGATGCCGGAGAGCATGTCCATCGAGCGGCGCAAGATGCTGCTGATCCTGGGCGCCAAGCTCGAACTCACCCCGGCCGAGCGCGGCATGGCCGGCGCGGTGGCGCGTGCGAAAGAGATCGTCGAGGCGACGCCCGGCGCGGTGATGCCGCAGCAGTTCGACAACGTGGCCAATCCGCTGATCCACCGGGTCTCGACGGCCGAGGAGATCTGGAACGACACCGACGGAAACGTCGACGCGGTGATCTCCGGGGTCGGCACCGGCGGCACCATCACCGGCGTCGGCCAGGCGCTGAAGGCCAGGAAGCCGTCGGTGAAGATCATCGCCGTCGAGCCGGAAGCCTCGCCCGTGTTGTCGGGGGGCCAGCCGGGCCCGCACAAGATCC
>JBOHKZ010000031.1:0-5502 GCA_050729355.1 Phenylobacterium sp.
CCTTTGGACCATTCCGCGCGAATACTGACTGAACGGCGTTAATCGAAGGGCGCCGATCGGAGGAGTTGAGCCATGGACGACGGTTCGATCGACGTGAAACGGGCCGCCCGCGAGGCCGCCTATTCGATGCCGCTCAGCGAGATCAATCCGGCGGACCCGGAGCTGTTCCGCACCGATACGCTATGGCCCTACTTCGAGCGCCTGCGCGCCGAGGACCCCGTCCACTGGGCGGTCGATCCCTCCGCGGATGTCGGCGGCTTCTGGTCGGTGACCAAGTGGAACGACATCATGGCCGTGGACACCAACCACGAGGCCTTCTCCTCGGACCCCACCATCGTGCTGCCCGACCCGGCGGAAGACTTCACGATGCCGATGTTCATCGCCATGGACCCGCCCAAGCACGACGTGCAGCGCAAGACGGTCAGCCCGATCGTGGCCGGCCCCAACCTTGCCAAGCTTGAGCCGATCATCCGCGAGCGGGCCGGCGCCATCCTCGACGATTGCCCGATCGGCGTGGAGTTCGACTGGGTGGACAAGGTGTCCATCGAGCTGACCACAATGACGCTGGCGACCCTGTTCGATTTCCCGTGGGAGGACCGCCGCAAGCTGACCCGCTGGTCGGACGTCGCGACCGCCGCGCCGGATAGCGGCATCTTCGACTCCACCGATCCCGACAAGGCGGAGGAACAGCGCCGCGCCGAACTCTTCGAGTGCGTCGACTACTTCATGCGGCTGTGGAACGAGCGGGTGAACGAGCCGCCGAAGCACGACCTGATCTCCATGCTCTGCCACGGCGAGGCCACGCGGGACATGGACCGCATGGAGTACCTCGGGAACCTGATCCTGCTGATCGTCGGCGGCAACGACACCACCCGCAACACGATCACCGGCTCGGTCCTGGCGCTGCATCAGAACCCCGAGCAGAACCGCAAGCTGCGCGAGAACCCGGAGCTGATCCCCTCGATGGTCTCGGAGACCATCCGCTGGCAGACGCCCTTGGCCTACATGCGCCGGACCGCGCTCCACGACGTGGAACTGGGCGGCAAGACCATCAAGAAGGGCGACAAGATCGCCATGTGGTACGTCTCGGGCAACCGGGACGAAGAGGTCATCGATCGGCCCAACGAGTACATCATCGACCGCGAACGGGTGCGCCAGCATCTGTCATTCGGCTTCGGAATCCACCGCTGCGTAGGCAACCGCCTGGCCGAACTGCAGCTCAAGATCATCTGGGAAGAGATCCTCAAGCGCTTCCCGAAGATCGAGGTCACCGGCCAGCCGCGCCGGGTCCTGTCGTCCTTCGTGAAGGGCTACGAGAGCCTGCCGGTGATCATCCCGACGCGGCTCTAGTCTGAGGCGACGCCGTAGGCGTCCCGCTCCAGGGCGGTGAAGAGCGTCAGCACCTCCGGGTCGGCGAACGGCAGGAGCTGGGTCATGATCAGCCCGGCCTTCCCGCCCGCCGGATCGACCCAGTAGTAGGTGTTGGCAAGCCCCGCCCACCCTAGTGCGCCGGCGTCGCGCCCGTCGCCGGTCGGAACGGGCGTGACCATGGTGGCCAACCCATGGCCGGCCGCCATATCGGGATAGGGATCGAAATCGTTGCTCATGGTCGGCAGGACCGACTTGATGAAGCTGGCCTTGTGCGCCCCCGTCTCCACCTGGGTCAGGCTCCGCACGGTTTTGGGGGACAGTACGGGCACGCCATCCAGCGATCCTTCGCCCAGCAGCATCCGCAGGAAGCGGCCGTAGTCCCGCGGCGTGCTGTAGAGACCGCCGCCTCCCGACTGCACCTCGGGATCGGCCGGCAAGCCGAAGGGGATCGCCATCAGCACACCGTCCGGCCCGCGCGCATGCATGCCGGCCTTGCGCGCCTCCTGCCCGGCGCTGGGGACGAATCCGGTGTCGGTCATCCCCATCGGGTCAAACAGGTGCTCCGCGAGATAGTCGCCCAGCCGCTGGCCGCTCGCCGCCTCGATCGCGATGCCAACCCAATCGATCCCGATGCCGTAGATCCAGCCCTGGCCGGGATCAAACAGCAGCGGCTGGCGATGCGCCGCGCGAGTCCCAGCCATGGGATCCGGTGCGCCGGTGGCCTGAGAATAGGCCAGCAGTTCGCCGCTGCTGAACGCGTAGCCGAACCCCGAGGTGTGGGTGAGCAGGTGGCGCAGGCTCACCGCCCCCTTCGCGGGGCGCAGTTTCGGCTGGCCGTCCGGACCGACCCCCTCCAGCACCTCCAGCCCCTTGAGATCGGGCAGCAGGTCGGAGAGGTCGCCATCCAGCGAGAGTTTGCCGCGCTCCACAAGCTGAAGCGCCGCCAGCGAGACCACCGCCTTGGTCATCGAGGCGATCCAGAACACGGTCGCCAGGTCCATCGGCGCCGTACCGGCGACGGTCCTTGCGCCGGCCGCGTGCTCGTAGGTGATCCCGCCTCGATCGGCCGTCAGCGCCACGGCGCCGGCGATGCGTCCGTCCGCGATCGCGGCGTCGAGCGCGCGTTCAAATCTGGAGAACACCATCGCCTCCCGCGAAAGGTCGAGGCTCAGAGGCCCAGCACCATCTTAGCCATGATGTTGTGCTGGATCTCGTTGGAGCCCGCGTAGATCGAAGTCTTGCGGTAGTTGAAGTACATCGGCGCCACCGTTGCAGCGTACTCCGGCCCGGCGCGCGCCGTGTTGGTGCGGCCTTCGATCTCGGCCCAGGTGTCCTCGACGAACGGCTGGGCGTAGACGCCGGCGGCCTCGAGCGCGAGCTCGGTGATCGCCTGCTGCGCCTGCGAGCCTTCCAGCTTCAGCATCGATGAGGTCGCGCCCATCGCCTCGCCCGCCGCGCGGCCGGCGAACACACGAAGCTCCGTGGCGTTCAGCGCGTCGACCTTGATCTGCACCTCGGAGAGCTTCTTGCGGAAATCCGGGTCGTCCAGCATGCGCTGGCCGTCGTCCGACCGCTCCACGCCGGCGATCTTCTTCACCTTGGCCAGTTGGTTGGTCAGGCCAGGCGCATAGGCGTTGCCGCGCTCGAACTGCAGCAGGTACTTGGCGTAGGTCCAGCCCTGGCCCTCCTCGCCGATCCGGTTGGCCATCGGGACCCGGACGTTGTCGAAGAAGACCTGGTTGATCTCCTGGTCGCCGTCCGGCGGGCCGTCGAGCGTCTTGATCGCCTGGATGCTGATTCCCGGCGTCTTCATGTCCAGCAGCAGGAACGATATGCCCATCTGGCGGATCGGCTCCTGGCTGGTCCGGACCAGGCAGAACATCCAGTCGGCCCACTGGCCGTAGGTCGTCCACGTCTTCGAGCCGTTCAGCACATAGTGGTCGCCGTCGCGCTCGGCCTTCATCGCCAGCGACGCCAGGTCCGACCCGGCCCCCGGCTCCGAATAACCCTGGCACCACCAGACATCGGTGGAGAGGATCTTCGGCAGGTGCTGGGACTTCTGCGCATCGGTGCCGAACGCCATGATCACCGGGGCGCACATGCGGATGCCCATGTTGGCCGTCGACGGCGCTCCGGCGAGCGCCATCTCCATGTCGTAGATGTACTTCTGGGCGTGGCTCCAGCCGGTGCCGCCGTACTCGACCGGCCAGTCCGGCACGATCCAGCCCTTGCCGTTCAGGCGCTTCAGCCAGCGGACCTGGCCCTGCTTGTCGATGTGGCCGTTCTTCGACTGGGCCATGTGGGCCCGCATATCGTCATCGAACGCTTCGGCGATGAAGGCCCGGACCTCATCGCGGAACGCGAGGTCCTCGGCGGTGAAGTCCAGGTCCATCGGCGTCAGCCCACGCCGTCGAGGTATTCGATCTCCGGCCGGCCGCCGAGCACCGCGGCGAACTTCGGACCGGCGGCCTTGAAGTAGTCGGTGCCGCCGTGGTGGGTCAGGGCGTCCTGGTCCTTGTAGATCTCGAGGACCTTGTAGGTGCCGGGCTCGGTGCGGCTCTTGGTCAGCTGATAGGCCAGGTTGCCGGGCTCGTTGGCGCGGACCTGCTTGGCCAGGTCGCCGAAGAAGGTTTCGAACTCGTCCGTCTTGCCTTCCTGGATCTTCAGGGTCGCGATCACGCCAATGCTCATGCCGTTTCCTCTCTAGGCCAACGCTTGTTTGAAACAGAACGGTAGGGCTGCGCGCGCTATGGAGCAAGGCTCACCCGGCGTCAGTGATCGCGGGCATTGTAGTTCGACAGGCGCCCCCACAGATTCGGCTGCGCCCAAGCCCTTCGGAGACCTCGTGATGGATCGTCGCAGTATGCTGATCGGAGCCGCCGCGGCGGTGGCCGCGCCGGCGATCGCCGCTGCGCAGGCGACCGTTGCGTCTGCGTTGGGCGTGAAATGGGTCCCGGTGGTCAAGGGCCGCCACAAGGTCTGGACCCAGAAGGTCGGCTCGGGTCCGATCAAGGTGCTGTTGCTGCACGGCGGACCTGGCTTCAGCCACGACTACCTGGAGGCCTTCACCCCCTTCGCGCAGAAGGCGGGCCTGGAGATCTACTATTACGACCAGCTGGGCTGCGGGCTTTCCGACCGGCCGCAAGACCCCTCGCTCTGGACCATCGAACGCTACCTCACCGAGGTCGAGGAGGTGCGCAAGGGCCTCGGGCTCGACCACTTCGTGCTCTACGGCCACTCGTGGGGCGGCATGCTGGCGATCGAATACGCGCTGAAATATCCCAAGCGCCTCAGCGGGCTGGTGATCTCCAACATGACGGCGAGCTGCGCCGAATACGTCCGCCACGCCGCCCAGATGCGCGCCGCGCTCTCCACCGACGACCAGATCGTGCTCGCCAGGTACGAGGCGGAGAACAACACCGAGAATCCGACGTATCAGGCGGTGATCGACAAGCTGAACGCCGAGCACGTTTGCCGGCTGCCGCAGCCCTGGCCGGAGCCGGTGATGCGCAGCTTCACGGGCGCCAACCTCGCCATCTACAACCAGATGCAGGGCCCCAACGAGTTCGTCATCACGGGCAATTTCAGGAACTGGGACCGCTGGGCCGACCTGCCGCGGATCAAGACGCCGACGATGGTGATGGGCGCCAAGTACGACGAGATGGACCCAGAACAGATTCGTCGTGAGGGCCAGTTGATCCCCAACGCCAAAACCTGGATCAGCGAGCGCGGCTCGCATCTGACGCTATGGGACGATCAGGAAGCGTATTTCGCGGCCTTGATCCCGTTCCTGCAGGGAAAGGCCTAGAGGCGCGGGGCCGTTCGGCTCAGACGCGCTCGTTCCAACCGTAGGCCACCCAGTGGTGGCCGCCCAGGTGGCGGGCTTCGATAACGCCGTCGCTGCGACGCGCCTGGGCCGTACGGCGCGCGCGCATCGCGAGGCCGGCGAAGGCCAGCAGCGCGGACGCGATCACCGCGATCACCGCGACAGTAGCGGCGAACACCACGGCAAGAACGGCGGCGACGATAACGGCGGCGGCAGTGGCCAGGGTGCCGACAACGACAGCCAGGCTGCGCAGCGCCGAACCGTGACGGGTGGCGAACTCTTTCACCATGGCGTCCTCTTTGCCC
>JBOHKZ010000032.1:0-5875 GCA_050729355.1 Phenylobacterium sp.
GTATTCTACTACGTTCCCAAAACGTTCCTAAGCATCCGACATCATCGATATTTTATAGTTCCTAATCGTTCTTTCTCGCACGACTCCACTGCGCCCTCGAAGCGTGAGCGTGTCGTAGCCGGTCGAGCGCCGGCGGACTATGCGGGGGTGGTGTTCGGCGGGGCGCCCTAGGGCTCGCCGGGGTCGAGCGTGGTCACGATGGGCAGGCCCTGCTTCAGCGTCAGCGTCACCGGCGTGCGCTCGGCGACATCCGCCAGCCGCGCGCGCTGCGCCTCGTCCAGCGGGCCCGCGAGGCCGAGCCGGCGCTCGATGGCGCCGCCTTTGTCGCCGGCTGCGAAATGGACGTCCACGTGCACCGCCTCGAGCGGCCACTGCTTGCGCAGGGCGTACATGCGAAGGGTGATCGACGTGCAGGCGCAAAGCGCCGCGCACAGCAACTCGTACGGCGCCGGCCCGGCGTCCTGCCCGCCCAGGTCGGGCCGCTCGTCCGCCGTCAGGGCATGATGACCGGCGACGATGGCGACTTCGAAGTTCTTGGCGCCGATATCACCCTTCGCATGCGCCATGACCTAGCGCTCGAGGTAGGCGGCGGTGGCCATGCCGCCCGCGGTGCAGACCCCGGCGATCGCCTTGTGGCCGCCGCGGCGGCCCAGCTCCATCAGGGTCTGGCCCAGATAGCGGATGCCCGACATGCCGTAGGGGTGGCCCAGCGCGATGGCGCCGCCGTTGACGTTGGTGGTCTCCCACGGCGTCTCGAGCTGTGCCTGATTGTAGAGCGTGGTGACCGCATAGGCCTCGTGCAGCTCCCAAAGGTCGATCTCGCCTATGGAGAGCCCGTGATGCTTCATCAGCTTACGGATCGCAGGCGTGATCGCGATGCTCATCTCCTCGGGAGCGACGGCGGCGAGCTGCATGCCGCGGAACAGGCCGAGGATCGGCAGGCCCCGCTGCGAGGCGAGGTCGGCGTCCATCATAACCACCGCCGCGGCGCCGTCTGAGAGCTGCGAGGCGTTCCCCGCCGTTGTCGTCCCGCCGGGATAAACGGGCTGCAGGGCGGCCAACCCTTTCAGCGTCGTGCCCGGCCGGGGCCCTTCGTCGTGCTCGAGGGTAACCTCCTGCATGTGGCTTTCGCCGGTCGCCTTGTCGGTGACCTTCATCGTCGTCGTGAAGGGAACGATCTCCTGGGCGAACTTGCCCGCGGCCCTGGCCGCCTCGACCCGTTGCTGGCTGCCGACGACATATTCGTCCAGCGCCTGGCGGCCGATGCCGTACTTCTGCGAAACGAAGTCCGCGGTCTGGTTCATCGTCCACCAGACGTCCGGCATCTTCTGCTGCAGCGGCTCGTAGACGAAGCCGTTGAAGTTGAGGTTGGCCTGCGTGAGGCTGATACTCTCGACCCCGCCCGCGACCAGGATGCTGGCCTCGCCGACAGCGATGCGATTGGCCGCTATTGAGGCCGCCGTCAGGCCCGAGCCGCAGTAGCGGTTGACGGTCACGCCAGGCACCCCGTCGCCGAACCCCGCCCAGAGCGCCGAGGTGCGCGCGATGTTGTGGCCGGTGGAACCTTCGGGCAGACCGCAGCCCATCACCACGTCCTCCACCTCGCCGGCCTCGACGCCAGCCCGGGCGATCACCTGCTTGAGCACGTGGCCCGCCAGCGGAATCCCGTGGGTCTGGTTGAGCGCGCCGCGGCTGGCCTTGGCGATCCCCGTGCGGCAATACCCGACAACAGCGACATCTTTCATGCGATCACCTCAGCGCCAGGATGCGGATTCCGCCAGCGTTCGCCGGCGCCTTGTCCGGACTGGCGATCTCCAACTTGGTGTAGCTGATCTTGCCGTTCCAGACCCACGCGAAGGAATTCCTTGGCGCGTTGAACGGCGCGTTCGGGGTGCTGTCCTCGGCGGCCTGGACAGACGCCAAAGTGGCGCGCGGTCAGCCGCCGATCGATGGGGATAAACCATCCATAGAATCTTGAATGAACCGCGTTCGGGCCGTTGCCGCCGATGCTGCTTTGAGTTAGCGTCCACTCAACCGGGAATTTAGTAGGCTCGATCGAACAAGCTGGTTCGTTCCGCTGCTACGCAACTTAGCGGCGCAGCTTCCGTTTGCCGACGATCCTGCAGCCGTTCTCCGCCAAGTCGCGTTCAAGCACCATTTTTCGTCATCCTTCGATGGAGACGGCTATGCCCGTGCGGCCAACCTACCCAGGCGTCTACATTGAAGAGATCCCGAGCGGTGTTCGCACCATAACCGGGGTGTCCACCTCCACCGCGGCCTTCGTCGGGACGTTCCAGCGCGGGCTGCTGAACGAGGCGGTGCAGATCTTCAGCATGGCCGACTTCCAGCGGAACTTCGGCGGCCTCTCGCGCGACAACCAGACCGGCTACGCCGTGCAGCAGTTCTTCCTGAACGGCGGGAGCGAAGCCTGGGTCGTGCGGGTGGCCGACACCAAGGCCGCGGCCCCGGCCGACGCCTTCGTCGCCAACATCCCGCTCTCGGACGCCGCCAACGTCCTGTTCAACGTGTTCGCCGGCCGGCGTATCCGCGGCGGATCGGCGCTCGATCCCGGGATCTGGGGAAACTCGCTGCGGCTGGAGGTAGACTACGCCACCGCGGACGCCGCGAACCTCTTCAACCTGACCGTCCAGCAGGTGCTCATCGACGGCGATCGCACGCTCGCGATTTCGACCGAGATTTTCCGCAACCTCACCATGGAGCCGGGTCAGGCGAACAACGCCCTGGACGTCGTCAACCAGGGCTCGGCCCTGGTCCAGTTGACGCGCGACGGGCCGCTGATCGTGCGGACGTCGAGGCCCGCTGTCGTCCCGCCCCTCGCCGCCCTGCCGGCCGCCGCGCCGTTCCCCCGACCGCTTTCGACGGGCACGCTAGGCACGCCGCTTCCGGCGGCGTTCGCGGCGCCCGGGCCGGGCAGCGTGTTCACGATCAACCTGGCGGCGCCCGCGATCGGCCCACTCGTCGGCTCGATCATCCATGGGCCGACCCCGCCGGCCACCTATGCGGAAGTGCGGACGCTGGTCGAGCAGGCGGTGCGCAGGGCCGCCGAACTCCCGGCCGTGCCGGATGGACTCAAGCCGCTCCTGTCGCAAGCGACCGTCGACCTGATCGGCGCCGGCACAGCGGCCGACCCGTCGCGGTTCCTGGTGCGCCTCGGGCGCGGCGCACGCCCGTTCTCGCCGGCGACGATCATCACCTTCACCGGCGCCGGAGCGACCGCGGCCGGGTTGACCGGGGGCGCCGTCAGCGCCCGTCGGCAGCAGGAGGTGCTGCTCAACGGGTTCGACGGCCAGGTGCTCAACCCTGCCGGCGACGTTACCGTGCCCTTCGACATGTTCCAGGGGGCCGCCCTCAACCGTACCGGAATGTTCGCGTTGGACGACGTCGACCTCTTCAACATCCTTTGCATGCCGGAAGTGGCGTCGCTGGCCAATGTCGCCTCGAGACGAGCCGTCTACACCGCGGCTGAGGCCTACGTGACCGACCGCCGGGCGATGCTGCTGGTCGACATCCCGGCCGACGTCCGCACGCTCGATCAGATGCAGACCTGGATGGTCGACAACGACCAGCTGCGCAACGCCAACGCCGCCGTCTATTTCCCGCGTACCAAGGTGCCGGACCCGCTCAACGGAAACCGGCCGCGCAGCATTGGCGCCAGCGGCACGATCGCCGGTCTTTACGCCCGCACGGACACTCAGCGTGGCGTCTGGAAGGCGCCCGCCGGCGTCGATGCGCGCCTGCGCAACGTCGACAGCCTCGACTACCTGCTGACCGACCAGGAGAACGGCGCGCTCAATCCGATCGGCGTCAACTGCCTGCGCAATTTCCCGGTCTATTCCAACATCTGCTGGGGCGCCCGCACCCTGGACGGCGCCGACGTCCTGGCCTCGGACTGGAAGTATGTGCCGGTGCGCCGACTGACGCTGTTCCTGGAGGAGAGCCTCTACCGGGGCACAAAGTGGGTGGTGTTCGAGCCCAACGACGAGCCGCTGTGGGCGCAGGTCCGGCTGAACCTCGGGGCCTTCATGCAGGACCTGTTCCGCAAGGGCGCGTTCCAGGGCTCCTCGCCGCGCGAAGCCTATTTCGTGAAGTGCGACGGCGAGACGACGACGCAGAACGACATCGACAACGGCATCGTCAACATCGAGGTCGGTTTTGCGCCGCTGAAGCCCGCCGAGTTCGTCATCCTCAAGATCCAGCAGATCCACCCAACGTCCGAAGCCTAGCCGGAGCCCGCCGATGGCGCAGTTCACTGTCAACGCCCGTCGCTTTGATCCGTACATCAACTTCAAGTTCCGGGTGAAATGGGACGGGCGCTACGTCGCGGGGATCAGCAAGGTCTCAGCGCTCAAGCGCACCACCGAGGTGGTCGAGCACCGCGAAGGCGGCGATCCGTCGACCGTGCGCCGGTCGCCGGGCCGCACGAAGTATGACGCAGTGACGCTCGAGCGGGGGGTCACCCACGACATCGATTTCGAGCAGTGGGCCAACAAGGTCTGGAGCCTGGGCGCGGGCGACGGGGCCGAGGTCTCACTGGCGGACTTCCGCAAGGACCTGATCCTGGATGTGTTCAACGAGGCCGGCCAGAAGGTGATCTCCTACCAGCTGTTCCGCTGCTGGGTTTCGGAGTTCCAGTCGCTGTCGGACCTCGACGCCAACGCCAACGCGATCGCCATCCAGCACATCAAGCTCGAGAACGAAGGGTGGGTCCGCGACCTCGCCGTCGTCGAGCCCACCGAGCCCAGCTTCAACAATCCGGAATCCTAGGGCCGGACCCACACGGCAGGATTGAGGGCGCGTCATGGCCAAGTCCGCCATCGCTGTTCTGGAACAGGGGATCTGGCAGGACGGCGCGCCGATCCGCGACGCGGAGCTGCGGCCGATCACCGGCGAAGACGAGCTGGCCCTGGCCGAACTGGCGCTGGAATCCCAGGCGGCTCTGCGGACCACGGAACTCCTGACCCGCACGGTGACGCGCATCGGGGCGCAAGCCGGTCCGCGCCGCGAGGCGGTTCGCGCGCTGAGCATCGGCGACCGCGAGCGCTTGCTCCTGGAGCTCTATGTCCTGAGCTTCGGCGCTTCCTCCGACCTGATGGTGACCTGTCCCGATCCCGGCTGCGGAGAAATGCTGGTGATCCCGGTGGACCTCCGCGACCTGATCCAGCCGGCGGCGCGCGAGCCGACGCCGGACCACATCGCGCGCCTGGGCGACGCCCAGGTCCGCTTTCGCCTGCCGACCGGGGCCGATCAGGAAGTCGCCGGCGCGTTGGCCGCGGCGGACCTGGAAGCGGCGACGGACCTGCTCCTCGACCGATGCCTGATCGAGGCCCCGCCAGTCGAGCGGGCGTCGCTGCGCGCGCTGCTGGCAAGCCGGCTGGCCGAGCTGGACCCGCAGGCGGAAATCCTGGTGGACACCGAATGCCCCTGTTGCGGCGCCGCGGCCTCGGCCTTGGTCGACGTCGCGCCCCTGTTGTTCGCCCGCATGGCGAGCGCGCGCGGGCTGGCCGCCGAAGTCGACCGCATGGCGCGCGCCTATCACTGGTCGGAAGCCGACATCCTCAATCTGCCCGTGGGCCGGCGTAAGGCCTACCTCGAACTGATCGCCACCGCGGAGCCGACGCCGTGAGCGACTACCTCCAGCGCCTGGTCCTGCGCGGCGCCGGCGGCCTCTCCGCGGCCAGGGCGCCTGCCGCGCCTGTCGCGCCCTCGGCGCTGATCGAGGAGATCTCCCAGGAGGCTCCCGGCGGGCCGATGACAGCGCCGGCGGCGGCGTCCCCCGACGTCGGTCAGCCGCGCGGGGCCGAGGTGGCGCGGGCTCCCCCGGCCGCCGAACCTGTGCCGGCGCCGCGCGTGGCTC
>JBOHKZ010000033.1:0-6656 GCA_050729355.1 Phenylobacterium sp.
ACCTCACGGTTGGCGGGACCGGCAAGACGCCCGTGGTCCGCGCGCTGGCCCAGCGGCTGGCCACGCGCGGCAAGGCCGTGCACCTGTTGTCACGCGGCTATGGCGGCAAGCTGGAGGGTCCGGTCCGCGTCGATCCTGAAATCCATACCGCAGCAGACGTCGGCGACGAGCCGCTGATGCTGGCCCGCGACCTCCCGGTCTGGGTCGCCCGCGACCGCGCCGCCGGCGCCAGGGCGGCGGCGCAGGCCGGCGCTGAGGTGATCGTCATGGACGACGGCCACCAGAACCCCTCGGTCGCCAAGACGCTCTCCCTGGTGGTGGTGGACGGCGAGACCCGTGAGGACGAGTGGCCGTTCGGCGACGGCCGCGTGTTCCCCGCCGGACCGATGCGCGAACCGCTGGCCGCGGGCCTGGCGCGGGCCGACGCCGCCATCGTCCTGCTGCCGGCCGACCTCGCGGCCGCCGACCCTGAGCTCATTCGCTCTCTCTCCGCCGTCCCGGTGCTGAGCGCCCACCTTGCCGCCGTCGCCGCGCCGCCCCCGGGGCCGCAAGTGGGCTTCGCGGGGATCGGCAAGCCCTGGAAGGTCGAGCGCGCCCTGCTGGCGGCCGATTGCGAACTCGTGGACTTCGCGCCCTTCCCCGATCACATCGCCTATGACCACGCCACGCTGCGCCGCCTGGCCGATCGCGCCGCGCAGTTCGAGGCCGGCCTTGTCACTACCGAGAAGGACTGGGTCCGCCTGCCGCCCGAGTGGCGCACGCGCATCACGCCCTGGCCCGTCCAGGCGGTGTTCGACGACCGCGCGGCCCTTGACGCCCTGCTGGAGCGCGCCGGACTCTAGTCGGTCGCGCCGGCCTTCTTGGCGAAATGCCAGCTCGCTTCGGCCAGGGAGATCACCCGAGGCCCCATGGCGGCAGCCTGCGGGCTGTTGGCGGTGCCGTCGCGAACCCGCCCAACGATCCCCTGGATGATGCCGGCCAGGCGGAAGGCGTTATAGCTGAAGAACCAGTTCAGATCGTGCAGGCCGGTCCGGTTGGTCAGCTTGCAATAGTGCTCGACCGCCTCGTCGATGGTCGGCAGGCCATGCGCCTTGAGGTCCGGCAGGGTCGAGATCGTCCCGTTCACCCAGTTCATGAGCAGGTACGTGAAGTCGGCCAGCGGCTCGCCGAGAGTCGAGAGCTCCCAGTCGAGCACCGCGATCACGCGCGGCTCGGTCGGATGGAAGATCATGTTGTCCAGGCGGTAGTCGCCGTGCACCACCGAGGTCCGCTCCTGGGCGGGAAGGGTCGCGGGAAGCCAGGCGATCAGCTTTTCCATTTCCGGGATGTGGACGGTCTCGGAGGCCTTGTACTGCTTTGTCCAGCGGTCGACCTGACGGCCCATGTAGTTGCCGGGCTTGCCGTAGTCGCCCAGGCCGATCGCCTCGTAGTCGGTGTTGTGCAGGTCGGCGAGCACCTTGATCTTGTCCATGAAGATCGCGTGCCGCTCGGCCGGCTCATACTGCGGCAGCGTCTGGTCCCAGAGGATCCGGCCCTCAACCATGTCCATGATGTAGAACCAGGTGCCGATGACGCTGTCGTCTACGCACAGCCCGTAGGTCTTGGCGACGGGGAAGCCGGTGGTCCCGAGCGCGGTGATCACCTTGTACTCGCGGTCCACCGCGTGCGCCGAGGGCAGCAGCTTGCCCGGCGGCTTGCGGCGCAGGACGTACTTCTTGCCCGGCGTGATCAGCTGATAGGTCGGGTTGGACTGGCCGCCCTTGAACTGGCGCACCTCCAGCGGGCCGGCATAGCCCGCAACGTTCGCCTCCATCCAGCGGGCGAGCGACGCCTCGTCGAACTTGTGCGACTCGACGACAGCCTTGGTCCCGGTGTTGAGCTGCTCGCGCTCCTGCTCGGCGGCATCCACATCGGCCATGGCGTTGTTCCCTCGTACAGTTGTTTGAACCACTTTATCGAGCCGCCCCGGAGCCCCGCAAGGCGCGATGGCGAAAACATCCTTGACTCGTAACCCATAGGTTACCAATAGTTGCAGCATGAGCGCCGCCGAACCCGCCGAACCGGTCTTCGCCGCCATTGCGGACCCGACCCGCCGGCGGATCCTGGAGATGCTGCGGAGCCAGCCCGAGGCCGTGCAGGACATCGCCGACCGATTCGACATCAGCCGCCCGGCGATCTCGAGGCACCTGCGGGTGCTGACGGAGGCGGGCCTGGTGCAGTCGAGGGCCGAGGGGCGTCACAACGTCTACGCCTTGCAGCCCGAGCCGTTCGCGGCCGTGCGCGACTGGCTGGACGGTTTCTGGAACGAGCGGCTCTCGCTGCTCAAGCGGATCTCCGAGGGGGATGCATGATTGCCGATATCGAGAGCGCCATTGAGATCGCCGCGCCGGTGGAGCGCGTCTGGACGGTGCTGACCGGCGAGGGCCTGGTCGAGCAATGGCTGGGCTGCCTGCGCTTCAAGCCGCAGGTCGGCCACGTCTTCTACATGCAGCAGGACAACGCCAAGCGCACGCGCGGCGATATCTCGGGCGCCGTCCATTGCGCCGTGGAGGCACTGGAGCCGCCGCGCCGCTTCGTGTTCAGCTGGTACTACCCCGAGATGCCGAAGACCCGGGTGACCGTGACCTTGGAAGCCACCCCCGGCGGCTGCCGTGCGAGCCTGGTGCACACCGGTTGGGAGCAATATCCGGAGGCCCAGATCCGGGCGGTGCGCGACGGCCTGGCCGGCGGCTGGACGTCGTTCGTCCTGCCGATGCTGAAGAAGGTGGCCGAGGCCTAGCGGGCGAGCGCGCGCCAGCCGATGTCGGTGCGATGGAAGCCCTGCGGCCAGTCGATCAGGGCCACCGCGCCGTAGGCCCGCTCGCGGGCCTGGCCGAGGTCTTCGCCAACCGCGCAGACGTTCAGGGCGCGGCCCGAGCCCGCCAGGATCGCGCCGTCGGGTCCGGCGGAGGTCCCGGCGTGGAAGACCACGACGCCCGGCCCGAAATCACGGTCGAGCCCCTTGATCTCGCTGCCCGCCTTGGCCGCTCCCGGATAGCCCTGCGTCGCCACCACCACGCAGACCGCATCCTCGCTGCGCCAGACCGGCTCGGGCATCTCATCCAGCCGACCCGTCGCGCAGGCCATCAGGTAGGGGACGAGGTCGCTCTCCAGCCGCAGCATCAGGACCTGGCACTCCGGGTCGCCGAACCGGGTGTTGAACTCGATCAGCTTGGGGCCGTGGCGGGTGGCCATCAGCTCCACGAACAGCACGCCGCGATAGGGCGCGCCTTCCTTGGCGATGCCCTTGAAGGTCGGCTCGACCAGTCGCTTGCGGGTCTGTTCCACGAGGTCGAGCGTGAAGACCGGGGCCGGTGAGTAGGTCCCCATGCCGCCAGTGTTCGGCCCCTGGTCGCCGTCGAAGGCGCGCTTGTGATCCTGCGCCCAGCCGAACAGCATCGAGGTCTTGCCGTCGCAGAGCGCGAACAACGAGCCGATCTCGCCTTCCAGGAATTCCTCGATCACCACCGTGGAGCCGGCTTCCCCGAAGCCGCCGCCGAAGGCGTCGTCGATAGCCGCGTAGGCTGTGGCCAGATTGGGCGCGATCACCACACCCTTCCCCGCCGCAAGCCCATCGGCCTTGATCACATAGGGCGGTTCGAAATGGACGAGGGCGGCCTTGGCGCTCGCGGCGTCCTCGGCGATCCGGTAGGCCGAGGTCGGCATGTGGTGGCGTTCGCAGAAGGCCTTGGTGAAGGCCTTGGAGCTCTCCAGCCGGCCTGCCGCGGCGGTGGGCCCAAAGCAGGGGATGCCGGCCTCGGCCAGCGCGTCGCCCAGGCCGGCCTCGACGGCCACCTCCGGCCCGATCACCACCAGGTCGGCGGCGATCTCGCGGGCGAGGTCCACCAGCCGCGCGACCTCGGTCGCCTTCAGGTCACGGGTCTCGCAGATCGCCGCCATCCCGGGATTGCCCGGCGCGCAGACCAGCCGCGTCAAAAGCGGCGATTGCAGGATCTTCCAGGCCAGCGCGTGCTCGCGCCCACCGGAACCGACGAGGAGGATGTTCATCGCCGCTGGCTTTGGCGCGACCTCGCGACCGGGTCAAGGATCAGGCCGGCTGCTTCGCCCTGGCGACCCACTGCAGGACCTCCGCGACGGCCCCAGGGAACTCGACGCCGTAGACCTTGGTGGGCGGCCAGGTCACCTCCAGCACGACGCCGTCGGGATCGGCGAAATAGACCGACCGCTGGTCGCCGTGGTGCTCTTCCCAGAAATCCACCCCGTTCTGGCTGAGGCGCGAGCGCCAGAGGTCGATCTCAGCCTCGCTTTCGGCTGAGAACGCGTAGTGCCGCGCGTCCACCGGCACCCCACGATAGTCCGGCGCGGGCGCGCCCTGCAGCGCCACGCAGACCAGCTCGTGTCCGCGGCCCAGGCCAAAGACCATCATCAGCCAGGGATGGCCGTCCCAGTCGTCGCCGGTGTGCACCGCGACCAACGGCAGCCGCATCACTTCGCGGTAAAAGGCGAGGGTCTTCTCAGCATCGCGGACCGGAAAGACCACGTGATCCAGCTTCAGCATGGGCGTCCTCCTGGAGCCCCCCAATTTAACGGACCTTCGCTCAGCTCTCCAGATCGAGCGAATAGCCGGCCGAGCGAACCGTGCGGATCGGGTCGGCGGTCTCGGTGGCGCCCAGCGCTTTGCGCAGGCGCCCGATATGAACATCGACGGTGCGGGCCTCCACATAGACGTCGGAGCCCCAGACGGCGTCCAACAGCTGCTCGCGGGAGAACACCCGGCCGGGGTTCTGCATCAGGTGGTCGAGCAGGCGGAACTCCGTGGGGCCCAGGTGGACCTCCAGGCCGCCGCGCTTCACGCGGTGAGCGACCCGGTCGATGACGATGTCGCCGCGCCGCACCCGATCCTCGGCCAGCCCTGGCCGCAGCCGCCGCAGCACCGCGCGGATCCGCGCCGCCAGTTCCGTCATGGAGAACGGCTTCACCACATAGTCGTCGGCGCCGGTGTCGAGGCCGCGGATGCGGTCGGTTTCCTCGCCCCGCGCCGTCAGCATGATGATCGGCACGTTGCGGGTCTCGTTGCGCTGGCGCAGCCGGCGGCAGACCTCGATGCCGGAGAGCTTCGGCAGCATCCAGTCCAGCACGATCAGGTCGGGCAGCTTCTCATCGACCAGCAGGAGAGCTTCCTCGCCGTCGCCGGCCATGGTGACCGAGTAGCCCTCCTTTTGGAGGTTGTACTGCAGCAGGGTGGCCAGGGAGTCTTCGTCTTCCACCACCAGGATATTCGGGGTCACGGACTAAGCTTCCTCACACTTGCAGGGCGTCGGTCTTGGGGCGGGCGGAGATCATCTCCTCGCCGGTGATCTCGTAGTGGACGATCTCTGCGATGTTGGTGGCGTGGTCGCCGATCCGCTCGAGGTTCTTGGCCACGAACAGCATGTGGGCGCAGGCGGTGATCGTGCGCGGGTCGCCCATCATGTAGGTGAGCAGCTCGCGGAACAGGCTGTTGTAGTGCTCGTCCACCTCGTCGTCCTGCGACCAGACGGCGAGCGCCCGGTCGAGGTCGGATCGGGTGTAGGCGTCGAGCACGCTGGTCAGGCGGGTCAGCACCAGCTTGCCCATCCGGTCGATCGATCGCGTCAGCGGGGTCAGCGGCTCGGACTCGATGATCACCAGGGTGCGCTTGGCGATGTTCTTGGCGAGGTCGCCGACCCGCTCGAGGTTGTTGGCCACCTTCATGGCCGCCATGGTCCGGCGCAGGTCGTTGGCCATCGGCTGGCGAAGCGCGATCAGCTTGATCGCCCGCCGCTCGATGTCGCGCTCGGCCTCGTCCAGCTTGTCGTCGCGGCCGACAACCGAAGCGGCCAGGTCCTGGTTACGCTTGACCACGGCGCTCACCGCGTCGCCGACCTGGGCTTCCGTCAGACCGCCCATCCGCGCGCATTCGGCCGTCAGGCTGTTCAGCTCATCCTCGAAGGATTTGACGATATGCTCGTTCATGGCGGCCTCCCCTAGCCGAACCGGCCGGTGATGTAGTCCTGCGTGCGGCTCTCGCGCGGGTTGGTGAAGATCGCCTGGGTGGGGCCGGATTCGATCAGCTTGCCCATGTGGAAGAAAGCCGTCTTCTGGCTGACCCGGGCGGCCTGGGCCATCGAGTGGGTGACGATGACGATGCAGTATTCCTGCCGAAGCTCGTCCATCAGCTCTTCGATCTTGGCCGTGGCGATCGGGTCGAGCGCCGAGCAGGGCTCGTCCATCAGGATCACTTCAGGGTTCACCGCGATGGCGCGCGCGATCACCAGGCGCTGCTGCTGGCCGCCGGACAGGCCCGTGCCCGGCTGGTGCAGCCGGTCGTGGACCTCGTTCCAGAGGCTCGCCCGCTTCAGCGACATCTCGACGATGTGCTCCAGCTCGGCCTTGTCCTTGGCCACCCCGTGGATGCGGGGACCGTAGGCGACGTTCTCGAAGATGCTCTTGGGGAACGGGTTCGGCTTCTGGAACACCATCCCGATGCGGCGGCGGACCTCCACCGGATCGACGTCGGGGCCGTAGAGGTCAAGGCCGTGGTAGTTGATCTGCCCTTCGACGTGGGCGCCCTCGATGAGGTCGTTCATTCGGTCGAAGCAGCGCAGCACCGTCGACTTGCCGCAGCCCGACGGGCC
>JBOHKZ010000034.1:0-9682 GCA_050729355.1 Phenylobacterium sp.
GGTTCGGTGTCGGGATCCGGGTGCCGGTCACGACGATTTCGGACACTTCGCCGCCGGCGGCGTCAGCCGCCGCGGCCTGCGTGGCGGACAGGCCCAGCAGGGCCGCCCCGCCGATCATCGAGGTCGCCAACAGGCGCGCACGAACACTCTGCATCTTCACGAGTTCAACCCTCCACGGACGCGCGATGGAGAGACCGCGCGTTCTCGTTCCCCAAAAAGCAGTCGACCGCGATTACGGCCTTGCTGGCGTGGAGTTACGGATGTGACAGAAATTCGGTCAATGAAGCCAAACGCATCGGGTGATGCGTCGAAAGCAACGCTTCGTATATCGCCAGATAACGGGCAGGTTTTTCCTGCTTCCCACCGGATGCGTTGGACTCGTTTTTCTTCTAGTGTGCTTCAACTGCAACGGCCATGCCGTACGATTGCTAGTCCTGAGGTTCCGAAATCGCTGCGGCCGTTAGCGCCAGGTCGAAGTAACGGCGCAGCGGCGCGAGGCCCTTGGGCAGCACCAGGGCCAGGTGGTGGCGCTGCTGGACGAGGCCGGCGCGCTGCAGGATGGCCAGGTGATGCATCACCGTCTGGCGCGGCAGGGCGCAACGGCGCGCCAGCTCGGAGACGTCGAGCGGACCCGCCGCCAGGGTCTCCAGGATCAGCCGCCGGCGCGGATCGGCGAAGGCCCGGAAGAGCTCGGCGGCGTCCTCGGGAAGCCACGAGGCCTCGGGCTCTGGCGCAAGGAGCATGGGCTCAGGCGCGGCCGGCGAGGCCGTCGGCGGTCCCCAGGTCGCCCAGCCATTGCAGACGGCGCGACACCGTGAACCGGTCGCGCATCCAGCCCTCGCCGACCGAGGCCTCGAACCACAGCCGGTCGAAATAGACCCGCAGCATCGGCAGGACGTCGGTGGTGGCGACCAGGACGCCGCGCTCGGCGCGGACCAGGCCGGCGGCCTTGAGGATGCGGACGTGGTGCGAGATCGCCGGGCGCGACACCCGCGCGGTCTCGGCCAGGAACAGGATCCGTGAGGGCCGGGTGAGGATCCGCTCGTAGATCTCCCGCCGCGTGGGATCGCCCAACGCCTCCAGCACCGCGGAAACGGGATCGCTGACGGCTTCGCTCATGAGTGGATCTCCAGGACGCGGCGCGGCGTGGCCAGCACGCCCTCGTAGAGCGCCGTGGCGCGCAGCAGGCTGAGGAAGCGGCGCAGCGTGGGATTGTCGTTGTCGTTCAGCCAGGCGGCGCACAGGCGCAGCGAGGCCGGCCGTCCGGGCAGCGGGCTGAACCGCACCGATGCGCGGGTGGCGTCGGCGACGCTCTGGGGCACGATCGCCCAGCCCGCGCCGGCCGCCACGAGCCCCAGGACGGAGTCTCGCGAGGTGTGCTGGATGCGCACGCCGTGCGGGGGACCGCCCCGGTCGACCACCAGCCGGGTGATCCGCGCCCAGTCGTCGCTGGCGCAGCACAGGACCGGCGGCGTCGGCCCGTCCAGCCAGCCGCCACGGGGCTCAGGCGCGTCGAGCGGCGTGGCCAGCAGCCACGGCTCCGACCAGAGCAGCAGGCGATCCAGCGCCGGCGGCGCGTCGTCGGCGTCGAGCAGGGCGACATCGACCTCGCGTTCCAGGACGGCCGCCACCAGCCCGCCGGCCGCGGCCTCGTGGAGGTCGAGCTCCACGTCGCCGGCCGCGCGGCGGTAGGCGCGCATCAGGCCCTCGGCGGGGCCGGCCGAGACCGGCCACAGATGGCCTAGCCGCAGCCGGCCCACTTCGCCTCGGCCTGCAGCGCCCGCGTGGGCGGCGGCCTGCTGCAAGAGTTCGAGCGCCTGCTGCACTTCCCGCAGGAACCGCTCGCCGGCGCCGGTCGGCCGCGCGCCGCCGGCGTGACGCTGGAAGAGCGAGACGCCGAGCGCGTCCTCCAGGGCAAGCACGCGGCGCGACAGCACCGATTGATTGACCCCCAGCACCTCCGACGCGCGCCGAAAGCCCAGATGCTCGCGCACCAGGAGCGCGGTGCGAAGGGCGGTGATGTCCTGGGTCGGCGAAGCGTCCGCGCCCCGCTTCATCGGCCGGGCGGCGACGCTCATGATCAGCGCGCCCCGTCTTGCGCGGGAACGGGACGACGGGAGAGGACGAGCGCGATGGCCAGGCCGACCCCGACGTGGGCCAGCACGTCCAGCACCGACTTCATGCCGTCCCACCTGGGGAAGACGCCCGGCCAGCGCAGCGGCAGGACGATGCGGTACATCACGCCATAGAGCGGCAGGCCGTAGAGCGTTCCCATCAGCAGTGGACGCCGGTAGAGGATCGGCAGGCGCGTGGCGGCCAGCGCGTAGGCTCCCGCCATGCAGGTGGCGATCCCGACGTGCGTGATCAGGCCCAGGCCCGCTGACGCCAGGCCGCCGTCACGGGCCGCCTTGCCCAACCAGCCGCCCGCAACCCCCTGCCAGACCTTCACCGGCCCGCGGCCGTCGATCAGGCCAAGCGTGGTGGCGTAGACGAAATCGACCGCCGCCCCCGCCAACCCGGCCGTGACGATCCGCGCGAAGAGGCCGCGGGTCGGGGAGCCGGGCGGGGCTGAGGCGGTGGCGGCGGTCATCACAGGCGTCTCCGTGGGCCATCGAAGCTGAGGCCCGGGACCGCCGCGCGTCGCGCACGAATGGAGGCGCGAGAGCACATTTCGATAATGGCGTTAGGCCGAACCGGGTGTCCCGCTTTGACTTTGCTCGCGATTTGCCGCCGTCTTGCGGGGACAGGAAACGCGATGACCTATCCGTTCAAGTTCACGCACGTGGACCGTCCACTGATCGAGTACGGCGCCTTTCGCCAGTGGGGCGGCATGGCGGCCCGGCTCGTGCAGGCCAGCGCCGGACGCCATTGCGGCGGCTCCTTCGACGACCACCGACTGATCTTCTACACCGCCGGCCCGACCCAGACCGAGTGCGGCTGCGACGGGATCGTCCAGCGCCGGCTGCAGATGCCCGCGGACTTCGACGTGGTCCCAGCGGGCTACGACGGCTTCTGGGAGGACGAGTCGCCGACCGCCATGGTCTCGGTGCGGCTTGATCGGGACTTCATGACCCAGACGGCGGGCGAACTCGGCGCGCCCGGCGGTCGCGCCGAGATCGCCCCGAAGCTGGGCGCCCGCGACCCGCTGGTAGAGCATATCGTGCGCGCGCTCGCGGCGGAGCTGGAAGCCCCCGCGCCGGTGGGCCGCCTCTATGCCGACAGCCTGGCCGTGGCCCTGGCGTCGCGGCTGATCCAGGGGTTCTCCATGACGCGTTGGCGCAGCCGCCAGACGCTCTCGAAGCCGCAGCTTCGCAGGCTCGTCGACTATGTCGAAGGCAACCTAGAGGCCGAACTGACGCTCAGCGAACTGGCGATGGTGACCGGGGTCAGCGTCCCGCACCTGACCACGCTCTTCCGCCGCACCATGGGCCAGTCGGTGCACCGCTATGTGGTGGAACGCCGGGTGCAACGGGCGCGCAGCCTGCTGCTCAGCGGCGAGCGGTCGGTGGCCCAGGTCGCCCTGCAGACCGGCTTCTCCCACCAGAGCCACCTGGCCCGCTGGATGAAGCGGATGCTGGGCGTGACGCCGTCGGAAATCCTGCGCGAGGCTTGAGATCCTCCCCCAGGCCGTAGGCCGATTGAGGGGGAGGTGGCGCGGCGCGCCAGCGTCGCGGCGGAGGGGGTTGAAGCCCCCTGCGCGCCATCTGGAGTTTATTGGCTCGCAGCTTCAAGCGAAGTGGGCCGCACCCCCTCCGTCTCGCGCCTTCGTCGCGATCCACCTCCCCCTCAATCGCGCTGCGCGCTGGGGGAGGATGCTCAGGTTTTGATCTTGTAGCCCGTCTGGAACATCCAGAGGCAGATCCAGCCGAACACCAGCACCAGCCCCGCCGTCATCGCCGCGCCGATCGCCAGCGACCCCTCCGCATGGCCGATGAAGCCGTAGCGGAAGCCGTCGATCAGATAGAAGAACGGGTTGAAGTGGCTGAAGCTGCGGAACGGCTCCGGCAGCCGTTCCACGAGGTAGAAGGTGCCCGACAGGAAGGTCATCGGCATGACGATGAAGTTGGTGACCACCGCCATCTGGTCGAACTTCTCGGCCCACAAACCCGCCATCACGCCGAGGAAACCCAGGATCAGCGCCGCGCCGACGCCGTAGAAGGCGATCGCCCACAGGTGCGCGATCCCGATGTGCGCGAAGGGCCAGACCGCCAGCCAGGTCACCGCGCCGACCAGGAGGCCGCGGGTCGCCGCGCCTAGCCCAAAGGCGGCCGCATGCTCGAGAGGCGCCAGCGGCGGGGTCAGGAAGTCGCCCATCAGCCCGTTCATCTTGGCCTGCAGCAGGCTGGAGGATGAGTTGGCGAAGGCGTTGTTGAGGATCTGCATCATGATCAGGCCCGGGGCGACGAAGCTGCCGTAGGCCAGGCCATGGATCGGCCGCGCACCCTGGGCCGCCACCACGAAGACCATCATGTAGAGCAGCGCCGTCACCACGGGGGCGGCGAGCGTCTGGGCGCCCACCTTCCAGAACCGGCGAATCTCGCGCAGGTAGAGGGTGGTGAAGCCCTCCCAGTTGATCCCGTGATAGTCGCGCGGCTGGGGCGGCAGGACGATTTCGTCGGCGGGCATATCCTTCATGCCCCCCATTTGCGCCGCACGCGCGGCGGCTGCAAGTGCGCGTCCAAGCCACACCATCAAGACGCAACATCTAGTTCCTGTGGACGAAAGGAGGGGCGCCTATTGTGGCCCTTAAGGAGTTGTTTACTACTGATGGTGGTTGGTGAGCAGCGAGAGAGCTGGCGCCACAAGATGTAGATTCCGAAGGGAGTGCGGGGCGCGCTCCTGGGGTCTCGGTGGGAGGCGAAGATGGGTTGGACGGACGAGCGGGTCGAACTCCTGAAGAAGCTCTGGCAGGACGGATTGTCTGCCAGTCAGATCGCCAAGCAGTTGGGCGGGGTGACCCGCAACGCGGTGATCGGCAAGGTGCACCGCCTGGGGCTCTCGGGCCGCGCGACGCCGTCGAAGCCGGCGCGCACCGTGTTCAAGGCGCCGCGTCCGGCTCGCCCGATCTCGGCGGGCCCTTCGGCGCCGCGCCGCATCGCCGAACCGCTGGCCCTGCCGCAGCAACAGCCGACGCCGGTGCGCTACGTCGATGAGGCGCCAGGCACCGCGACCGTGCTGACGCTGGGCGCGCACATGTGCAAGTGGCCGATCGGCGACCCGTCGATGGACAACTTCACCTTCTGCGGCCGCCGCTCCGGCGAAGGCCCCTACTGCCACGAACACAGCCAGGTGGCCTATCAGCCGGCCCAGGCGAAGAAGCGCTCGGGTCCGGCCGAACTCGCCAGGAGCCTGCGCCGCTACATCTAGAGAGATCCGCAAGTTCGCGGCTTACCTGATCCGTTGGGGATGGGGGCGCGTTCGGCCCGCGGCGGTTCACCGCCCGCTGGGCCGGGCGCGTCCTTTTCTTTTCTAGCGAGCCTTGAACTCCCAACGAGGGGTCATCCCGGAAGGCGCGAAGCGGCTGTCCGCGCGCCGTCCCACCTTGCTCGTCATCCCCCGGCTTGTCCGGGGGTCCATAGACGCCAGCGCACCCAGGCAAATCCCGAGAGCCGGCGTTTATGGATGGCCGGGACAGGCCCGGCCATGACGAGCAAAATGAGAGAGATCGCGTGATTGGGATTTCACCCCAGCCTCGCTACCTTCGCCTCATGAGCGACGTCGCCCCTGAGTCCCCCGCCGAAGACGGCAACGCCAAACCCTATTCCGTCTCGGAGCTGGCGTTTGCGCTGAAGCGGACGCTCGAGGACGCCTACGGCTTCGTACGGCTGCGGGGCGAGCTTTCCAAGGTCACCCATCACGGCAACGGCCACGTCTACCTGACCCTCAAGGACGAGCGGGCGGCCATCGACGGGGTGGTCTGGAAGGGCCAGGTGCGCGGGCTCTCCATCCGGCCCGAGCAGGGACTCGAGGTGATCGTCACCGGCAAGATCACCACCTTCCCCTCCGGCTCGCGCTACCAGATCATCATCGAGACCATGGAGGCCGCGGGCGTCGGCGCCCTGCTGGCCCAGCTCGAGCGGCTGAAGGCGCGGCTGGCCGAAGAGGGGCTGTTCGACCAGGGCCGCAAGGTCGCCCTGCCCTCGATGCCCTCCGTGGTCGGGGTGATCACCAGCCCGACCGGCGCGGTGATCCGCGACATCCTGCACCGCATCCGCGACCGCTGGCCCTGTCGGGTGATCGTCTGGCCGGTGGTGGTGCAGGGCGATCAGGCCGCCGCCCAGGTCGGCGCCGCCATCCGCGGCTTCAACGCCATGCGCGCCGACGGCCCGGTCCCCAGGCCCGACGTACTGATCGTGGCGCGCGGCGGCGGCTCGGTGGAAGACCTCTGGCCGTTCAACGACGAGGCCCTGGCCCGCACGGTGGCGGCCGGGACCATCCCGCTGATCAGCGCCGTGGGGCACGAGACCGACACCACGCTCATCGACTTCGTTTCCGACCGCCGCGCGCCGACCCCGACGGCGGCGGCGGAGGTGGCCACGCCGGTGCTGGCCGAGCTGAAGGCCTTCGTCGGCGATCTTGGCGCGCGGATGCACCGTTGCGGCGGCCGGGTCGTCGAGGAGCGGCGCGGGCGGATCGAGCATGCGGACCGCGCCCTCAAGCGCGTGCCGGACATGCTGCGCCTGGCCGAGCAGCGCTTCGACATCGTCTCGGGCCGCCTGGGCGCGGGCCTGGCCAGGAATGCGGCCGTGCATGAGCGCGAGCTGGTGCGGGTGGCCTCCCGGCTCACGCCCCTGCTGCTGCAGCGGCCGCAGGCGGTGCAGAAGCAGCGGTTGGACAGCGTGGTCGCGCGCCTGCAGCCCGGCGTCGCGCGCGGTCTGGAGCGGGCCGGCGAACGGCTGGCCGCGCTCTCCAAGCTCTATCTGGCTGTCGATCCGGAACGGCCGTTGCAACGGGGGTTCGCGCGGGTGACGCGTGCCGACGGCTCCATCGTCCATGCCGGCGCATCGCTCGCCAGCGGCGAGGCGGTGGCCATCAAGTTCGGCGACAAGGTCACCCGCCAGGCGGTGATCGACGGCGCGGGCGGCGAGACGCCGGCCATCGCCAAGCCCGCCCGGCCGAAACCGAAAGCGCCGGCTCCGCCGCAAGGCGACCTGTTCTGAAGGCCCCCACCTGTTCTGAAGGCCTTGGGCGCGCTAAATAGGCGTCCATGAACGTCCACGATCCTGAATTCGCCGGCGCGGACCTCGCCAAACTGCACTACGGCGACGGCGACTTCGCCGTGCTCAAGCCTGGCCGCCATGTGCTCTGCGCAGTGACCGGCAAGAAGATCCCGCTGGAACAGCTCCGCTACTGGAGCGCCGCCCTGCAGGAAGCCTACGCCGGCCCCGCCGAGGCGCTGCAGCGCTGGCGCGAGACCAATCCCGGCTAGGCGGTCTTCGCCTTCTTGTAGTGCTCGTTGGGCCACCGCTTGTGGACCCAGAACCACTCGGCCGGCCGGGCGCGGATGTGCTCCTCGATGAAGGCGTTGATCCGGTGCACGCCGGTCTCGATGTCGGCGTTGCGGTCGCCGGTGTCGGCCAGCACGATGGGATCGTGCACCACGACCCGGAAGCGCGCCTTCTCTTTCCGCTGGACGCTCATCGGCTGCAGCGGCGCGCCGAAGCGTAGCGCCATGCTCGACGGACCCGGCGCGGTGAAGGCCGGCACGCCGAACAGCGGCGCGGCGATCCCGGCGTTGAACTTCTGGTCGTTCATCAGCGCCACGGACTCGCCCTTGCCGAGCGAACGCAACAGGTCGCGCGCGCCGTCCGAGCCCTTCGGCGCGAACAGGGTGACGCCATAGCGCTGGCGATTGGCCCGGATGCGGGCGTCGATGTAGGGATTGTTGGTGGCCCGGTAAGTGATCTGGCAGACGACGCCCGACCGGACGATCACCGCCGGCATGATCTCGAAGCTCGAGAAGTGCCCCGAAATGAAAACCACCGGCCCGGCGCCATCGCGGATGGCCGCCAGCCGCTCGGCCCCGATGACCTCCACCCGCGACGGATCGGCGAGGATCCGATCCAGGATCGGGAATTCCGTGAACCAGCGGCCAAGGTCCGACCACTGCGTAGCAGCTAGGCTGCGGATCTCCTCGTCCGCGGCGTCCGGGAACGCGATCCGCAGATTCACCATGACGACGCGGTGAGCGCTGGTCAGTGGACCCAGCACTCGGAACAACGCCGATCCGAAATCCGACACTGAATCAATTGGAAAAATTCTGGCCAGAGTCGCCGCAACGTCATACAGCCCAGCTTCGATCCGCCAGAGCAGCTGCTGTCCGAGCGAAATGCGCCGATTCACCATGCATCTCTCGTACGGCGACCTTCACAAGCTAATCAACATTCGCGTTTGGCGCGGGCTTTGCGACGTCACCCCCGAAGCGTCTCGGTTTGGGACGTGGGGCAAAAGAGATCGGGCGTCGCGTCATGAATGATGAAATCGATGTTCACCTGGGTCGCAAGCTTCGCCGCCGTCGGCGTCTGCTGGGTCTGACCCAGCAGCAGCTCGCCGGGGCTTGTGGCGTGCGCTTCCAGCAAATCCAGAAATACGAGTGCGCGGCCAACCGCATGTCGGCCGCCCGCATCTGGCAGCTGTCCGAGGTCCTGCAGGTTCCGGTGAGCTACTTCTACGAGGGTCTCGTGGAAGCCCAGCCCCAGCTGGAAACCCGCCAGCCGGAAGTCCGCGACGGTCGCGACATGTTCGGCCGCAAGGAGACCACCGACCTGATCCAGGCCTTCTACCGCCTGAGCGAGCGTCCCCGGCAACGTCTGCTGGACCTCGCCAAGTCGCTGCACGAAGCCGAAGCCTGAACCCGGACGGGGAGCCTGCGAACGGCTCCCCGCGCGGAACACTGAGACCGGTCGTTCCAAAGACCGGCCGGGCGGGGTAAAGCGGCGGCCATGGCCGCCCTCCCCCACGATCGCCTCGCAGAGCTCGACGCCTTCCTGATCGAGCTCAACAGCGCTGCGGCGCAGGTCATCCTGCCGCTGTTCCGGGGCGCGCACGGCCTTGAGAACAAGCTCGGACCCGGCGGCTTCGATCCGGTCACCGAGGCCGACAAGGGCGCCGAGCGCGCCATCCGCAAATTGATTTCAGAGCGCTATCCCGAGCACGGCGTGATCGGCGAGGAGTATGGCGAAGACCGCCCGGACGCCGAGTTCGTCTGGGTGCTGGATCCCGTCGACGGCACGCGGGCCTTCATCGCCGGCCTGCCGCTCTGGTGCACCCTGATCGGCCTCAGGTTCCAGGGCAGACCTGTCCTGGGATCGATAGGCCAGTCGTTCCTCGGCGAACTCTTCATCGGCCACGCCGGAGGCTCGCGCCTGATGAGCCGCGGCGAGAGCCGGCCGTTGAAGGTCCGCCCCTGTCCGAAACTCACCGATGCGATCATCGCCACCACCGACCCGGAAGCCTGCTTCAAGGGCGCGGAACTCGGCGCCTGGACCCAGGTGCGGGCCGCCGCCCGGCTCGCGCGGCTGGGCTGCGACGCCTACGCGTACGCCATGGTGGCGGCGGGCACGATGGACCTGGTGCTCGAGGCTGGCCTGAAGTCCTGGGACATCGACGCGGCGATCCCGGTGATCGAAGGCGCCGGCGGCCTGGTCACCGACTGGCGCGGCCAGCCGGTGGGTTCGTATGG
>JBOHKZ010000035.1:0-5112 GCA_050729355.1 Phenylobacterium sp.
GTCCCAGGGGTTCCAGGGCGCGCCGACCGCGCGGTTGGTGCCCCAGCCGCCATAGGCGAGCTCGACGGTGTGGGTCTTGCCGACCGCGCGCCAGCCTGCATCCAGCAGGCGCTGGACGACCACGGCGTTGGCGGCGGGATTTTCGGAGAGCGGCACTTGCGCGCCGCCGCCCGTGGGCACGCCGGTCACGTCGAACAGGTCCTTGATCGCGAATACCGGTCCGCGGCCCTGGCCCAGAGGTTCATCGAAGACCCGCACGAAGGCGTTCAGGCGGCCGTTGTAACGGCGGATACGGTCCAACGCCTCTGTGGGCGACATGCGGCCTCCGGAATGATCGGTGCGGACTATCGCCGGTAAGCCGGCGGGAAACCAGATGACGTAGCGGCGGGCCTATGGCTTTCCTTCAACGACATGACCCAGACGCTGCCGATCCAGCTCCGCACCACCGTCCGTTTCCTGGGACGGCTGCTTGGCGACGTGATCCGGGCCGAGGACGGCGAGGCCGTGTTCAGCCAGATCGAGGAGATTCGCCAGGCCTCCGTCGCCTTCCACCGCGAGGGCACCCAAGCGGCCGCCAAGCTGATGGCCGACCGGCTGGGGGGCCTGAGCCTGCCGGAGACCGTGCGCTTCGCCCACTCGTTCGCCTGCTTCCTGCAGATCACCAACATCGCCGAGGACCAGACCCAGCGCCGCCGCGGCCGGGCCGGCGACGCGCGGGGCGACACCCTGGCCGGGGCGTTGCGCAGCCTGAAGGCCGAGGGCGTCGGCGTCGAGGCGGTGGTCGAGCTGCTGCGCCACGCCCTGATCGCCCCGGTGATCACCGCCCACCCGAGCGAGGTGCGCCGCAAGAGCGTGCTGGACCGCGTGGGGACCATCGCCGACGACCTCGACGCCTATGACCACGCGCGCACCGAGGGCGAGCGCACGGCCATCGAGCGGCGGCTGATCCGCCAGGTGTCGATCTTCTGGCGCACCCGCCAGCTGCGTCCGGTGAAGCCCGGGGTGAAGGACGAGATTGAGAACGCGGTCTCCTATTTCGAGCGCAGCTTCCTGCCGGAGCTGCCGCGGCTCTACGCCCACTGGCTGGAAGTGCTGGGCGAGCCCAAGGACCTGTCGAGCTTCCTGCGGGTGGGGTCCTGGGTCGGCGGCGACCGTGACGGCAATCCGTTCGTCACCGCCGAGGTGATGCGCGAGGCCATGCGCTGGCAATCGCGGGCCGCGCTTCGGTCCTACCTCGACCGCATCCATGCCCTGGGGGCCGAGCTTTCGATCTCGGCCCGGCTGGCCACGGTGACGCCGCAACTGCAGGCGCTGGCCGATGCGGCGGGCGATTCCTCTGTGCAGCGGGCCGACGAGCCCTACCGGCAAGCCCTGACCGGCGTCTATTCGCGACTGGCGGCGGCGTATCCGATCCTGACCGGCGAGGCGCCGACCCGCCCGGCGGCGGCGATCGCGGCGCCGTATGAAACGCCGGACCAGTTGAAGGCCGACCTAGAGACCGTGCTTGCCAGCCTGATCGCCGAGCACGGCCCCGCCTTCGCCTATGGAGATTTGCCGGAGCTGATCCGCGCGGTCGACACCTTCGGCTTCCACCTGGCGCGCCTGGACATGCGGCAGAATTCGTCCGTCCACGAACGCACCGTGGCGGAGTTGCTCAAGACGGCCGGCGTCTGCAAGGACTATGCGGCCCTGGACGAAGGTGCGCGGATCGCGCTGCTGGTCAGCGAGCTCGGCCATGGGCGACTGCTGCATTCGCCCTACGAGACCTACAGCGAAGAGACGACGCGGGAGTTCGAGATCCTGCTCACCGCCGCGGACGTGAAGCGGCTCTACGGGCGCGATTCCATGCGCGCCTACATCGTCTCGAACACCACCTCGGTCTCGGACTTGCTGGAGGTCTATCTGCTGCTGAAGGAGGTGGGCCTCTTCACGCCGGGCGAGGCTCCGCGGACCCAGATTTTCGCCGAGCCGCTGTTCGAGACCATCGACGACCTGCGAGCCGCGCCCGAAACGCTGGGCGCCTACCTGGCCCTGCCGCTGATCCGCCGCCTGGTCGAGCCGATCGGCATCCAGGAAGTGATGATCGGCTACTCGGACTCCAACAAGGACGGCAGCTACCTGACCTCCACTTGGGAGCTCTACAAGACCTCCCGCATCCTGGCCCAGGTCGCCCGCGACGAGGGCCTGCGCCTGCAGCTGTTCCACGGCCGTGGCGGGGCGGTGGGCCGGGGCGGGGGCTCCAGCTTCGACGCCATCCTTGCGCAGCCCACCGGCACCGTGAACGGCCGCATCCGGGTCACCGAGCAGGGCGAGGTGGTGGCCAACAAATACGCCGACCCCGAGCTCGCCCGGCAGAGCCTGGAGACCATGACCGCCGGGGTCGTGCTGGCCTCCCTGCGCACCGCGGCCGCCGTCGAGCAGCTTCCCGCAGGCCGGTCGGCGGCGATGGACACGCTCTCCGCCAAGGCGATGGCCGCCTACCGTGCGCTGGTCTACGAGACGCCGGGCTTCGTGGACTATTTCTACGCCGCCACCCCGATCAGCGAGATCGCCGACCTGAACATCGGCAGTCGGCCGACGTCCCGTCAGTCGACCCGCAGCGTCCAGGGCCTGCGCGCGATCCCGTGGGTGTTCTCGTGGGCGCAGTCGCGGGCCATGGTTCCCGGCTGGTACGGCTTCGGCTCGGCGGTCAGGGACGGCGGGGTCGAGATCGCCATGCTAAAGGACCTCCACGACAGCTGGCCGTTCTTCTCGTCAGCCCTCGCCAACATGGAGATGGTGCTGGTCAAGGCCGACATGGCCATCGCCGGGCGCTACGCCGAGCTCGTCGAGGACAAGGCGCTGGGCAAGGCGGTGTTCGGCCAGATCCACGGCGAGTGGGAACGCACCAACGAGGCGCTGCTGGCGATTACCGGCCAGAGCTCGTTGCTGGAGAAGGACCCAAACCTCGCCACGGTGATCCGCTCGCGGCTCCCCTACATCGACCCGCTGAACCACCTGCAGATCGAGCTGATCCGCCGCCGGCGGCGCGGCGACGACGCCGAGGCGGTGCGCGACGGCATCCACCTGACGATCAACGGCATAGCCGCGGGGTTGCGGAACACCGGCTGAGCCGCGCTAAGCTCCGCGTTGGCGCATTGCCACGAGGAGACGACATGCGGCAGACCCGGCGGGACTACCTGAAGCTTTCCGCGGCGGCCGGCGCGGTGCTCGCAATTCCGGAGCCTGAGGCCATGGCGGCGCCGGCCAGGAAGCTGCGGATCCTGATCCTGGGTGGGACCGGGTTCACCGGGCCGCATCAGGTGCGATACGCCCTGGCGCGCGGCCACAAGGTGACGATCTTCAACCGGGGCCGCCAGCCGCAGACCTGGCCCGGCCACGTCGAGGAACTCATCGGCGACCGCAACACCGGCGACCTGAAGGCGCTGGAGGGCCGCGAGTGGGACGTCTGCATCGACAACCCCACGACCCTGCCGTTCTGGGTGCGCGACGCGGGCCGGGTGCTGAAGGGCAAGGTGAAGCAGTACGTCTTCATCTCGACGATCTCGGTCTACGCCTCCAACGCCAAACCTGCCGACGAGAGCGACCCGGTGCTGGCCTACAAGGGCGCCGACCCGATCACGGAGAAGACCAGCAACAACAGCCTCTACGGCCCGCTGAAGGCGGCTAGCGAAGCCGAGGCGCGGCGGCAGTTCGGGGAGGGCGCGACGACGGTGATCCGTCCCGGCCTGATCGTCGGGCCGGGCGATGAGACCGACCGCTTCAGCTACTGGCCGGAGCGGCTGTCGCGTGGCGGCGAGGTGCTGGCGGCCGGCGACGGCGCCGACCCGGTCCAGTTCATCGACGCGCGCGACCTGGCCGAATGGACGGTCCGCATGGCCGAGAGCGGAACGACCGGGACCTTCAACGGCACGGGTCCCGCGAAGCCGATGACCATGCGCCAGTTCCTGGCGGGCGTCGCCGCCGGCGTCCACGCGCAGCCGAAGCTGACCTGGGTCTCGACGAAATTCCTGGAGGCCGAGGATGTCTCGCCCTGGGGCGATCTTCCGGTCTGGGTGCCGGGGCAGGGCGACACGGCGGGTTTCGCCCGGCGCGCCATCAGTCGCGCGCAGAAGGCCGGGCTCACCTACCGCCCACTCGGCGTCACGGCGGCGGACACGCTGGCCTGGTACCGGCAGCAGCCGGCCGAGCGGCAGTCGGCGAAGATGCGGGCCGGCCTGACCGCAGAGCGCGAGGCGGCCCTGCTGGCCAAATGGCATGCCGAGGCCGGGGCCAAGTCCGGATAGGCGTCGTCGCCCCCTCGGAAACACCCGGCCGCTCTAGGTGGAAACCCTGATGTCCGAAGCGGCGCCGCGCCCATAGCGTCCGCCATCGACGTGCGTGACGCCATCGGTGGAGGAGGGTTTCCCTTGGGCATGACCAAAGTCCAGTTGCTGCTGTTCCAGACGCCCATGTGGCTGCTGGCGCTCTCCACGTTCGTCGCCCTCGTGGCGGCCTACGCCGTGGGCAGCCTGATCCGTCACCTCCGCCGGCCCGCCGCAACCAAAGCTGGCGATGATGAGAACAGCTACGACGGCTACATCGTGTCGGGCGTCGTGGGTCTTCTGGCCCTGTTGATGAGCTTCACGTTCGGCCTTGCCGTGGATCGCTTCGACACCCGGCGGGTGATGGTTCTCACCGAGTCCAACGCGATCGGCACGACCTATCTGCGTGCGCAAACCTTCCCTGAGCCGCATCGGGGCGCGCTGAGCCGCCTGCTGGCCAAGTACGTGGACGTTCGCCTTGCGGCGGCGCAGTCCACGGACGCGAAGGAGATCGTCCGGCTGCTAGGAGAGAGCGACGCCCTGCAAGCCAGCCTGTGGACAGAGACCATCGCGGCTATCGCGCCACAGCGCGATGACGTCGCCTCATCCTTCATGGAATCGATGAACGAGACCATCGACGACGCGGCGGCGCGCAAGGCCGCGCGGATGGCGCATGTGCCCCAGCGGGTCTTCGTCGTGCTGTTCCTCTACATGCTGATGACGTCGGGGGTGATGGGCTACGTCATTGCGGAACGCCGCCGCGGGGCCGTGGTGACGCTGCTGCTGTTGCTGACCGTCTCCTACATGC
>JBOHKZ010000036.1:0-2339 GCA_050729355.1 Phenylobacterium sp.
CGCTCATCCCCGCGAAAGCGGGGACCCAGGCTTTTTCAGTCGCTGAGCCTCAGCCGGCGCCGCCTGGGAAACGGGACCCTCCGAAGTCCACGCTTTCGCGGGGATGAGCGGATTGAGGGCGGCGCTGGGGAGGTATCTGACGATGCTTTCCCTGCGGAGAACCCAGCCACGATCACCACGGTCATGCCGATCGCCCAGCGCACGAAGAAGCGGTCGTCGCCCACTGTGACCAGGGGATTAGCGCTCTGCTTCAGAGACTGCCTCGCGACCACAGGTCGCAGCGTTGCAGTTATGCACGACATCCTTGCATATGGTTAAGCTTGTTGGCACAGTCACGGAACACGTTCTCCCACGAGTAGGCTGAACAAATGGGCGCGTAGCTCATCCCTGCCCGGGACAAACCGTCACGGAAGCAGGAGCAAAAAACAGTGCCGAAAATGTCGAAGAAGGAGGCCGTGGCCGCGGTCGCTCAGGCTATGGCGGCTCCGGCAGCGGATGCAGTCCTCCAGGCCATGTCAGGCACGAAGGCGGTAACGATCGCCGCGGCCAAGGGCATAACCTACCAGGCGAACGTGCGGGCCTGGGGCGCTCCGATTCCAACCGTCCGGGTCCCCGGACCAAAGTGGCAATACGCCCTGCCGGCCGGAACCTACGTGTTCAACGTCAACATCGTCGCCATTAGCGGTCAGACGGTGACGTTCGCCTTTGCCGGCGCGACGCCCACGCCGCCCGCCTCATTCTTGATCGGAGGAACGCCCGGCCAAGTGAGAGGTGAGAACCACGACATCAAGTTCGTTGTCTGACGGCGCCTGAGGGAGCGATGAGCATGAAAGCTGCAGCAGCATTCATCATCTTGGCGGGCACCACTTTCATGGCGCAGTCCGCTCGGTCACAAACTGCATCGTCCGCCGCCGGGCTGGACGGAGCTGAAATGGAGATGGTCCAGAAGATCGCTCGGCTCGTAGTCGACTGCCGCAAGGACCCGCGGCAGCCCCGATGCGCAGCCATACTTGATCTGCTTGGTCCGCCGCGCCCCGCGGCTGGCGAGGCACCGCTCAGTATCGAGAAAGCGGCCAGGTCAGCGAAGGTTGGGGGTGGCGTTGACCAACAGTTTGATAGCCGCGTGCCGGGCCGGGCTTTGCGCTTCGCTGACGGACACGCCCAGGCGCTCGGAGGCCAAGGGGTTCCGCCGCGCGCGGGCGCCGATGTAACCCTGGCCGCCGACAGCAACACCAAAACCGCTTCGATCACGCTGAACATAGATCGCACGAGGCGTAACCAGGGGAACCCCAGCACCTTGGCCATCAAGGCGGAGGCGCCGATCGGCCAGGGCAGCGACTACACGAACCTCGCTACTCAGGATGGGATGACCAAGGCCACCTCCGTTGGGCTGGCGTTCAGCCATCTGATCGTGAAGCAGACGGACCGCTCCTTGATCATCAATGGTGCTGCCTATCAGGATGATTGCAGTAGGCTCGTGGGAAGGTTCAAGAGCCTCTCGCCGGAAACCAAGATCGACCCGCCCTTCGCGCCCGGTGGCTGCTCGGCGGACTTGGTGACTAGTGTCGTGCTCAGCGCCCACTTGCCGGAAATACAGGCCAAGCCGCTTCTCGATGCGCTGGAAGAGCTGAGGCGTCGGGCCGATCCGCCGATCGATTCCGTGTGGATGTTCACCGGCAATGCCAAGGTCGGCTACGAGAAACATACATTCCACGACCCTCTGACGCTGGAGAAAGACGAAGTCGACCGAACGCCGTTCGAAGTCGGCCTCGCCGCTACCCGCGTGTTCCACGGCGGCAATATGTCCGGGACGCTCTCCTACAAGTTTCAGCGGGTCTACAAGGACGGCGGCACCGATGAGGAGACACAGACCCTGTGCCAGCCGGTTGGAACGCCGTTCCTGCCCTGCGTCAGCGGATTCATTGGCCATCCGCTGCGTGCCAAGCAGCACCTGTTCTCGGCGGACTATCGCTACATTTCCGACGTATTCGGCATCCCTTCGGCGTGAACCCGACGGCGACCTACGACGCGCAGTCGGGCGAATACGGCTTCCAGTTGCCGGTCTACGTCCTGAACAGCAAGACCAAGGGCCTGACCGCCGGCGTTCGCTACGACTGGACGAGCGAGAAGCATAAATCAGTCGTAGGCATCTTCGTCACCTCGGCCTTCTGCGTCCTGCCGGGCTATGACGGCTGCACGTCCTCAGGCGACGACAAGTAGGGCCCACTCGGTACGGCCTATTCTCAACGTCATCTGGATTGGACCGGCGTCCGTCAGGACGGACCGCGCCGTGAATCCTTGGCAGCCAGTCTGCCTGCCGGTCTCGGCAACTCAAGGAC
>JBOHKZ010000037.1:0-4912 GCA_050729355.1 Phenylobacterium sp.
GCCTGATCTACAAAGTCGACGTGTCGGACGACAAGGACGTGGTCATCGACATGACGCTCACGGCTCCCGGTTGCCCGGTGGCCGGGGAGATGCCGGGCTGGGTCGAGGACGCGGTCAAGGAAATCCCCGAGATCAAGTCCTGCAAGGTCGAGCTGGTGTTCGATCCGCCGTGGGACCCCTCGCGGATGTCCGACGAGGCCAAGCTGCAACTGAACATGTTCTGATGAGCAATCTGGACCTCACCCCCGCGCCCCGGGCGCGCCGTCCTCGCCCCAAGGTGGTGACGCTCACCGAGCGCGCCGCGGAGCGGGTTCGCGAGATCATGGGCCGGGCCGAGAAGCCGTATGCGGGCCTGCGCGTCGGCCTGAAGAACGGCGGCTGCGCCGGGCAGGAATACACCCTCGAATACGCCGAGAGCGCCGATCCGCTGGACGAGGTGGTTGAGGACAAGGGCGTGACGATCCTGGTGGAGCCCAAGTCGGTGCTGTTCCTGATCGGCTCGGAGATCGACTACGAGGTCACCAAGCTCGCGGCCAAGTTCGTGTTCCGCAATCCCAACGAGACCGACGCCTGCGGCTGCGGCGAGAGCGTCACCATCGAGCCGGCCAAGCCCGACTAGGTCCTCGGGTTGCGCAGCGTGTCGCCGGCCAGCGCCAGGGTCGCGATCACCAGCGGCAACAGGTAGTAGGCGAGCCGATAGCCCAGGAATGCAGCGGCCAGGGACGCGGCGTCCACTGCCGGCAGCAGCGTCGCCAGCGCGCTCTCGAAGATGCCGGCGCCCCCCGGCACCGACGACACCAGCCCGGCGACACAGGCCACGGCGTAGGCCCCTATGAAGCTGGGATAGCCGATCGTCGCGTGCGGCAGCAGGATCCAGATGATCGCCGCGGCGACCCCGTTGTCGACCACTCCGACCACCAGCTGGGCGAGCGCGTCCCCGGCCGACGGCAAGGTCAGGCTGTGCCCGAATGCCGCCAGCGGACGTCGGCGCAGGCCACACAGCACCACGTAGCCGAATGCCGCGACAAGCAGGACCACGCCCAGCGCCCGGGCGACGGGGACGGGGATCGCGGTGGCGGCCAGGTCCGCGCTTGTCGCCAGCAGAAGGCCGCCGCCTGACAGCGCCGCCAGGCCCACCGCGAAGGACATCCCGGCGAACAGCGTCGTGGCCGCAACCTGGCTCAGCCGCACGCCGAAGCGGTCGTAGAGCCGGGCCCGGATCGCACCGGAGACCAATAGGTTCGCGCCGATCGAATGGGCGATGGCGTTGGCCAGGAACGACCCCGCCAGCGCGGGGCCCCAGGGCAGGTGCGCCCCTGTCCAGCGCAGGCCCACCCACTCGATGACCCCCATCAGGATGAAGCTGACGACCGAGAGCGCCAGGGAGGCGGTGATCGCGCCCCAACCCCAGGCGGACATCGCCTTGAGCACCTCGTCCAGCCTCAGGTGGTGGAACTCGCGCCACAGCACCCATCCGGCGGCGACGAGCATGACGAACGGCAGCACGGCCAGCGTCCGCTTGACCACCAACGCCAGGCGGCCGTGCGTCGCCGGCAAGGCGTGCTCCAGCGCCGCCTCGACGGGTTCTGGCTCGTGATGCGGGGGATCGTCGGACTTCAGCACGCGGATCTGACTTTCCGTTGAGTCGCGGGACGCCGCGACTTCCTTAGCCTGGACGCGGCTTTGTGTCGGGCTTTCTGGGAACCGATGGCCATGGCGCAGGTTCTGGCCCTGAGACTTTCCATCCTGGGAGTTCGTCATGGACGACAGACGCCACCGTGAAGTTGAACGCCGCCAGCGCGCCGAGCCGCGCGACCGCGTGGACTATGGCCAGGCCGACTATTCCACCGACTGGGCCTACGACGCCGACGAGGGCCCCTACCGCCGATTCTCGCCCGATGATCCCGAATATGGCCGGCGGATGGACGCCGGCGACTACCGCCCCACCGAAGGACCGCCCCGGTCCTGGAAGGATCGCGCCGGCGCGTTCTTTTCGCCCGGCCCCACGCGCGAGCGGGTTCCCCAACGCCGCGGTCCGTCGGATCGGGTGCTCTGGGCGGTGATCGTCGAGCGGCTGGAGGATGAACGCCGGCTGGACCTGCGCGACGTCGAGGTGATCGTGGAGAACCGCGAGGTCACCCTGAACGGCACCGTGCGGCGCAAGGAAGACAAGCGCCGCATCGAGGACGTCGCCGACATCGAAGGCATCCGCCACGTTCAGAACAACCTGCGGGTCCGCGACCGCGATCACTGGACGTTCCTGTAGGCCAACGCATGAGCAAGGCCATCACCGTCAGCATCCCGCATGCGCTGGGCCGCGCCGAGGCCCGGCGGCGGATCGACGAAGGCTTCGGCGACTTCTCACGCCACCTGGGCGGCGGCGCCGGCGCGCTCACCAAGTCCTGGACCGGCGATCGGCTGGATTTCTCGCTGCAGGCGATGGGTCAGGCGATCAGCGGCTTCCTCAACGTGGCGGACGACGCCGTGCGGGTCGAGGTGTTGTTGCCGGGCTTCCTGGCGATGATCGCCGGCAAGGTCAAAGGGACGCTGCAGAAGGAAGGCCAGCTCCTCCTGGAGAAGAAATAGCCGGCAACCCAAGCCACGCCTTAGGGGTTCTTGGGAGACAGTAACCCGAGGAACGAACCCGATGCCTAGCAAACAGACTGAAGAAGAGGCGAAGCGCTCGTTCACCCACGGCTCCGGCGGCGCGAACGCCGACCGTGCGGTGGAGGCCTTTCCCGTCCACGAGGACCGTCACATCGAGACGCCGCACGCCAAGCAGGTCGAACCCCTGAAGGAGGGCGAGAAGCACGACCATATGGCGGCGCAGGAAAAGCAGGCGGAGGACCGGCAGGAAGCTCTGCTCGACGAGGCCCTGGAGGAAACCTTCCCGAATTCCGATCCGATCAGTCCGAAACACATCACTTGACGAGGGGTCGGCGCGCGAGCCGCGCCTGACCTGACGTCTTGGAGGCGCGCCGGATTCTCCCCTGGGTCCGGCGCGTTTTCGCGCTTAGGCGTCGGTGCGCAGCGCCTCGTAGGCCTCCTGGGCCTCCAGCCATTCCCGCTCGGCGGCGTTCACGGCCACCTGCGCCGCCTCGCGCTTGCGCCCGAGCGCCGCGGCCTGCGCGGGATCCTTCGCGAAGATCACCGGATCGGTGAGCTTCTTGTCGATATCGGCGAGCGCCGCCGTGGCGCGGACGAGGGCGGCCTCCGCGGCCTCGGCGCGACGACGGGCGGGACCGGTGGGCGTCTTCACCCGCGGCGCGGGCGGTGGCGGAGGAGCGGCCTTCGGGGCCTCGGCCACCTGGGTCGGCGCACGCGCCGCGACCCGGGCCTTGTCGAGCACGAACTTGGCGTAGTCTTCCATGTCGCCGTCGAACGGCTCGATGGTCCCGTCGGCGGCGAGCCACAGGCGGTCGGCCACCAGCTCCATCAGCGAGCGGTCGTGGGTGATCAGGATCACGGCGCCGTCGTACTCGTTCAGCGCGTCCAGCAGGGCGCGGCGGCTGTCGATGTCGAGGTGGTTGGTTGGTTCGTCGAGGATCAGGAGGTGCGGCGCCTCCATGGCCACCATGTTGAGCAGCAGGCGCGCCCGCTCGCCGCCCGACAGGTTGGCGACGGTGGTGTCGACCTTCTCGTAGCTCATGCCGAACTGCGCCAGGCGCGAGCGGCGCTGGGATTCGCTGGAGCCCGGCATGGCGCGGCGCATGATCTCGAGCGGCGTGTCCGACGGGTCCATGGCCTCGATCTGGTGCTGGTGGAACCAGCCGACCTTCAGGCGTGAACTGCGGTGCAGGGTGCCGGTCTCGACGTCCAGGGCCCCGGCGACGAGCTTGGCGAAGGTGGACTTGCCCGCGCCGTTGACGCCCAGCAGGCCGATGCGGTCGTCGATATCCAGGCGCAGGTTGAGCTTCCTGAGGATCGGCGGCCCGCCGTACCCGCAGTTGGCGTCTTCCACCCGGATCAACGGCGGCGGCAGCGGCCGCTCCGGCGACGGCAGCAGGAATGGCGCGACCCGATCCTCGACGACGTTGGAGACCGGCGGCAGCTTGGCGATCATCTTCAGGCGGGACTGCGCCTGGGTCGCCTTGGACGCCTTGGCGCCGAAGCGGTCGACGAACGACTGCATGTGGGCGCGCTTGGCCTCGATCTTGGTTCGCATGGCCTCCTGCAGGCGGAGCTTCTCGATGACCTGGCGTTCGAAGCTGTCGTAGCCGCCGGTGTAGAGATCGAGCTTGCCGTCCTTCAGGTGCAGGATGTGGTCCATCGAATTGTCGAGCAGCTCACGGTCGTGGCTGATGACCATGACGGTGTGCGGGTACTTCTGCAGCCGGGCCTCGAGCCACAGGGCGCCTTCCAGGTCGAGGTAGTTGGTGGGCTCATCGAGCAGCAGCATGTCCGGCTCGGCGAATAGGGACGCGGCCAGGGCGACGCGCATCCGCCAACCGCCGGAGAACTCCGCCATCGGCCGCGCCAGGTCGTCGTTGGTGAAGCCCAGGCCGGCCAGGATCTCGGCGGCCCGCGACGGGGCCCGGTCGGCGTCGATCTCGATCAGCCGGGTGTAGATGTCGCCGAGGTCCTCCGGCGGCGCGGTGTCGAGGCTGGCGAGCAGCGTCGCGCGCTCGACGTCGGCGGCGAGCACGGTGTCCAGCAGCGGGACGGGGGTGGCCGGATGCTCCTGGTCCACGGAGCCGATGCGGGCGGCGCGAGGAAGGTTGATCTCGCCCGAGCCCAGCGCGAGCTGGTTCAGGATCAGCTTGAACAGCGTGGACTTGCCCACGCCGTTGCGGCCCACAAGGCCCACCTTGGCGTCCTTGGGCAGGCTGACGGTCGCCTGGTCGAAGAACCGGCGGCCCCAGGCGTCGAACGTGAGGTATTTGATCTGAAGCATGTCGGAACAGGCAATAGG
>JBOHKZ010000038.1:0-4040 GCA_050729355.1 Phenylobacterium sp.
GCCCAGATGGTTTCCCATTCCGCGAAGGCCTCAGGCCCGAACCGGAGCTCCGGCTTCAGCTTCGGCAGCCATTCCAGGATGATCTCGCCGCCGGTCTTCAGCGCCACCTCGTCATAGGTCAGCAACGGCCAGCGCGCGCCGTCGTAGTCGAGCACCGCCGGCGGCTCGACCTGGTGCATGCGGACCAGCGTCGTGATCGCGTCGTCGTAGAGCGGCGCCTCGTCCTGCCCGTCCTCGATCAGCCGCGCGTAGAGGTCGTCGCCCAGGTCTTCCAGCACCGCCAGGCCGCGGGGCGCGTCGGCCGCCATGATCGCCGGCGCCGACAGGCCCTGGCCGCGCAGCCAGCCGGCGGTGGCGACAAAGGCGTCGACCCGTCCCGCCGCCAGTCGGGCCAGCGCGTTGTAGCCGGCCTTGGCCCGCTCCGCCGGTGTGGCTTCGGGCGGGCAGGGCGCGCTTTCCAGAGCCGGTGGCTGGTCCATGAAGATCAGGCTGCTGGCGGGCAGGTGCAGCCGCTCATACCGGCGCGTCGAGGCGTCGCCGGTCAGCGGCTCGCGCCGCGCCGTCGCCAGCCCGGCGGCCGTCAGGAACGCCGCCTTTTCCGCCTCACGCTCAGAACTCAATCCGTCGTCCTTCCCAGGCGCCGTGCGGGACGATCCGCACACGCCGTCCGTTCGTGTCATCCGCAAGCGCGATCTCTATATCGAGTCGGTCCCCTTGCAGGCGGCCCTCCAGCCGCTCCGGCCACTCGATCAGCGCCGCCCCCTCGTCCAGAGCCTCGTCCAGTCCAATCTCATAGGCCTCGTCGGGATCGGTCAGGCGATAGAGATCGAAGTGGGCGACTTTCAGTCGCGGCCCCTCGTAGAACTGGACGAGGGTGAAGGTCGGCGAAGGCACGTCCTCGTCCGGCGTGGTGAGGGCCCGGATCAGGGCGCGGGCCAGCGTCGACTTGCCGGCCCCCAGCGGCCCGGAGAGGCAGACCACGTCGCCCCGCTGCAGCACCCGCGCGACCGCCTCGCCTAGCCGCACGGTCGCAGCCTCGTCGGCCAGGATCATGTGAAAACCCGGCCAGGATGGCCCTGCAGCTCGCGCTCGACGAAGTGCTTCAGGCGCAGCGACACATCGGCCGGCTCGCCCTCCAACGCGTCGGGGCCGACGGGCGCGCCCAAGGTCAGGCTGAACGCCCGGCCCTGCTTGTTCAGGAGCTCGTGGAAGAGGGTGATGTCCCGCAGCTCCGACGAGAACCGGTTGAAGAAGTGGAAGAGGCCCGACCATGGCCCCGCCACATGCAGCGGCGCGATCGGCGCATCGTATTTCCGGGCCAGCGACACAGCGCTTGAGGCCCATGGCGGATCGGCGAGCAGCCCGTCGGGCTGCCTGCGCGACAGCCGCCCGGAGGGGAAGATCACCAGGCAGCGCTCGGCTTCCAACGCTTCGCGGGTCAGCAGCAGGGTCTCGCGAGTCCGCTCTCGCGTGCGCTTGGCCGCGACCCACTCCACGGGGATCAGCACCTCGTCGAACCGGCGCGCGATCCGGTGGGCGTCGGAGTTGGCGTAGAAGCAGACGTCGGGGCGAATGGCCCTCAGGGCGTCATAGACCGCCACCCCATCCGCGATCCCGGTCGGATGGTTGCAGATGACGATCAGCCGGCCCGTCCGTGGAAGGTGTTCCAGCCCGCTCGCCGTCACCTTCACGCTCAGCAGGGCGGACACATAGTCCAGCGCCGCACGGCCGGGCAGGGGCGCGATGGCGTCCGCCATCAGCCGCGCCTTGCCATAGTCCAGGAAGCTATAGAGGAGCGGCCGCAGCAGGGGCCAGAGCGCGCTCGCCGCGAGGTTCGGCGCCCGCTCGGCGATCAGCACGTCGACGATGTGATCGCGGCTCCGCGCGAGGCTCAGGGTCTGGGCGGGCGAAGCAACCGTCATGGGCGGAAGATGCGCTGGCGTCGGACATCGGAGCAAGCCTCAGCATGGCGGTCGTTCCGGAGGCCGTTCCGAATAGCGGCGGTCGGAGTGACGGGGGACCTAGCGGGGTCGGGAACGACGGCCTAAAACGCCCGCCATGCGTGACATTACCCACTTCATCGACGGCGTGTCCGTCGCAGGAACCTCCGGCCGCTTCGGCGACGTCTTCAATCCCAATACCGGCGAGGTGCAGGCCCGCGTGGCGCTCGCCACCGCCGCCGAGATGGACGCCGCGGTGGCCTCCGCCGTCCGCGCCCAGCAGGTCTGGGCCCTGGTCAATCCGCAACGCCGCGCGCGGGTGATGTTCGACTTCAAGCGCCTGGTCGAAGCGAACATGAACGAGCTCGCCGAGATGCTCTCGTCGGAGCACGGCAAGGTCATCGCCGACTCGAAGGGCGACATCCAGCGGGGCCTGGAGGTCATCGAGTTCGCCTGCGGCATCCCGCATGCCCTGAAGGGCGAATACACCGAGGGCGCCGGTCCCGGCATCGACGTCTATTCCATGCGCCAGCCGCTGGGCGTCGCCGCCGGCATCACGCCGTTCAACTTCCCCGCCATGATTCCGATGTGGATGTTCGGCATCGCCATCGCGGTGGGCAACAGCTTCATCCTGAAGCCCTCGGAGAAGGACCCCAGCGTCCCCGTCCGTCTGGCCGAGCTGATGATGGAGGCTGGCGCGCCCAAGGGCGTGCTCAACGTCGTGCATGGCGACAAGGTCGCGGTCGACGCGATCCTCGACCACCCCGGCATCAAGGCGGTGAGCTTCGTGGGTTCGTCGGACATCGCCCAGTACATCTACGCCCGCGGCACCGCGCACGGTAAGCGCGTCCAGGCCATGGGCGGCGCCAAGAACCACGGCGTCATCCTGCCCGACGCCGACCTCGACCAGGTGGTGAAGGACCTTTCCGGCGCCGCCTTCGGCTCGGCCGGCGAACGCTGCATGGCGCTGCCGGTGGTCGTGCCGGTGGGCAAGAAGACCGCCGACGAACTGCGCGAGCGCATGCTGGCCGAGATGGAGGCCTTGCGGGTCGGCGTCTCGACGGACGCCGCCGCGCACTACGGTCCGGTGGTCACCGCCGCCCACCGCCAGAAGGTCAGCGACTACATCCAGATGGGCGTCGACGAGGGCGCCGAGCTGGTGGTCGACGGCCGCGGCTTCGCGCTGCAGGGCTACGAAAAGGGCTTCTTCATCGGCCCGAGCCTGTTCGACCAGGTGAAGCCGACCATGCGCACCTACCAGGAGGAGATCTTCGGGCCGGTCCTGCAGATCGTGCGGGCCGAGACGTTCGAGGAGGCGCTCGCGCTCCCCTCCAACCACCAGTACGGCAACGGCGTGGCGATCTTCACCCGCAACGGCCGCGCGGCCCGCGAGTTCGCAGCCAGGGTCAACGTCGGCATGGTCGGGATCAACGTCCCCATCCCGGTGCCGGTCGCCTACCACACCTTCGGCGGGTGGAAGCGCTCGGCGTTCGGCGACACCAACCAGCACGGCATGGAAGGCGTGAAGTTCTACACCAAGGTGAAGACCATCACCGCCCGCTGGCCCGAGGGCGCGCAGGAAGACTCGGCCTTCGTGATCCCGACGATGGGGTGATCAGGCCCGCCGGCTGATGGCGTCCTTGGTCGCCTTGCGGGTCTTGGCCCCCTGACTGATCTTGGCGTCCGCGCCGCGCAGGGCGTGGTTGGCGGAATAGGCCGCGCCTTCGTCGGCGGGTTCGCCCCAGTCTTCCTGCGGATTGTCGCTCAGCGCCGTCTGCGGGCTCAGCTCACGGGGCGGGCTGCGCTTTTGGTCGGCCATGAGGGATCTCCTTCTTGTGCCCCCCTCTACCTCAACCCCTGGCGCCGGAGCCCGTTCCTTGCCTATCGCGGCGGCGCTCGTTAGGCCCAAGGACCATGCCGTCCGCGCTGCAAGCCGCCTACGACGCCCGCATCGCGCGGAATGAGATTCGGCCCGACCCGGCGCAGGCGGCGGGGCTGGCGGCGCTGGCGCGTCTGGAGGCCGATCTCGCGGGGTCCGCGAACGGCAACCGCCTCACGGCGCGCTTCCGCAAGCCCAAGCCCCATCGTGGCGTCTACCTC
>JBOHKZ010000039.1:0-6967 GCA_050729355.1 Phenylobacterium sp.
CCGCCGCGGCCGAACCGTAGAGCTGCACCGGCCGCTCCTGGCGGAAGAGGTGCATGATCAACTGCACGATCCGCCAGCCGTCCCGGTAGGTGGAGAGTTTCGAGGCCGAGCCTTCCGGACGCGCGCCGTAGGGCGTCACCACCTCGGCGACCGGCATGGCGAGCTCCAGGGCGTGGACGGTGATCTCGGTCTCGATCTCGAAGCCCTGGCTCAGGGTCGGGAAGGTCTTCACGAAGCGCCGCGAGAATACCCGGTAGCCGGAGAGCATGTCGCTGAAGGTGCGGCCGAAGAGGTAGTTCACGACGTTCGTCAGCAGCGCGTTGCCGAACCGGTGGCCCGGGCGATAGGCGGCGCTGACCTCGCTCTCGCGCGCGCCCACGACCATGTCGAGCTGCTCGGCCAGCAGGCGATCGATCATCCCCGGGGCCGAGAAGGCGTCGTAGGTCGCGTCGCCGTCGGCGATCACGAACACGTCCGCATCGATGTCGGCGAACATCCGGCGGACCACTGCACCCTTGCCCTGGCGCCGTTCGGTGCGGACGATCGCGCCCGCCGCGCTGGCGACAGCGACCGTGTCGTCGGTGCTGTTGTTGTCGTAGACGTAGACGCAGGCGTCGGGGAGGGCGGCGCGGAAGTCGCCGACGGTCCTGGCGATCGCGACGGCCTCGTTGAAACAGGGGATCAGCACGGCCACCCGCGTCTGCGCCCGCGCGACGTCCCCCTCTATGCGGGTGTCTGGCTTCGCGTTCATCTCTCGCCGTTCCAATTCACCGGCTGGGGCGAATCCGCTGTTGAATTGTGGCAGACGCGAACGCCGCAGGATCACATAACGAACTATGCCAACGATTCCAGATCAACTCCTTCGCCGTCTTCGTGATCCCGGCCTGGCTAGTCAGATCTTGCGCTTCACCATCGTGGGCGGGCTGGGATTCGTGCTGGACGCCGGCATCCTCAAGACGCTGGTCCACTTCCAGATCCACCCGGCGATCGCCCGGGTGGGGAGCCTCGCGGCGGCGGTGACCTTCACCTGGTGGGCGAACCGGACTCTCACCTTCGAGCCCGGCCGCGCGGCGTCATGGCCGGAGTTCGGCGCCTATGTGCTGAGCTCGCTGGTCGGCATGGTGATCAACTATGGGGTCTATTCGTTGGCGCTGACGTTCGGCGCGCCGCTCATCGCAGCGGTGGCGATCGGCACCATCGCCGGCTCGGTGTTCAACTTCATCCGCTACCGGGTGCTGCTGACGGGGGAGCCGGGTCCCTAGACCATTCCGGCCTTGCGCAGCGATTGGTAGGCCTTGATCACCCGCTGCAGCTTGTGCTCGCCGGCCCGGTCGCCGCCGTTGGCGTCGGGGTGCAGGCGGCGGACCAGCTCGGTGTAGCGGGTGCGGATCCTGGGGCCGTCGGCGTTGGCGTCGAGATCGAGGTCGGCGAGCGCATTGCGCTCGATCTTGCCCATGTGCCGGTGTTCAGGCTCGGGGGCCGCCTTGCCGCCGTTCTTGCCGAACAGGTTGAACGGGTCGCGGTAGCCCTCGCCCTTGTGGAACTTGCCTGCGAAGGCCGCGGCCTCGCGGCTGAACCGGCTCGCCTTCATGTCCCAGGTCGGCCGCCCGCCGGTGAACAGTTCTTCCTGCTGGCGGCGACGAACCTCGCCCTCGCTCATGCCGGCGAAGAAGTTCCAGTTGCGATTGTACTCGGCCGCGTGCGGTTGGCAGAACCAGTAGTGCTCGTTGAGCATGTCGCGCGATTTCGGCGCGCGGGCCGTCGCCGCCAGCCGGCAGCCCGGGTGGTCGCAGGCCCGTTCTCCGGGCTTCAGCGCATTCACATCTTCGGCCCGTGCGTCCTCCTCCTTCGAGGGTGGACGGACACGGATATCGACGAAGCGCGGCTTGTATTGAAACGCGGCGGGCATCAGCCAAGTATGGGGCTACGATAATCCCTTTCAAGAATTGAAGATCGCCGCGATGGGCGCCATATTAGAAGCCATCCAAGCAAAGCTGACCGCCGCCTTCGAGCCGATACGGCTGGAGATCGTCGACGACTCGGACCGCCACGCGGGCCACGCCGGCGCCTCTCCAGGAGGCGAAAGCCATTTCAACGTGCTGATCGAGTCGCAGGCCTTCGCAGGGACCGCCAAGGTGGCCCGGCAGCGGATGGTCTACCGAGCATTGGCCGAGGAACTGGCGGGCCCGCTGCATGCGCTTTCGATCAAGGCGCTGGCGCCGGGCGAGACCTAGGCTCTAGACTAAACAAACGTTTGAAGAGCCGCCCCTGTGCGGCCCACATCGATCTGGGGAGTACCGTCGCTTGCGGACCACGATCACCGTCAACGGGGAGACGAGGGCGCTCGACGTCGACCCGCGCACGACCCTGCTCGACGCCCTGCGCGAGACGCTTGGCCTGACCGGCTCGAAGAAGGGCTGCGACCACGGCCAGTGCGGCGCCTGCACGGTGCTGGTGAACGGGGTGCGGATCAATTCCTGCCTGTCGCTGGCGGTGATGCACGACGGCGACGCGGTCACCACCATCGAAGGCGTCGGCACGGTGGAGAAGCTGCATCCACTGCAGACCGCCTTCCTCACCGAAGACGCGTTCCAGTGCGGCTACTGCACGCCGGGCCAGATCTGTTCGGCGCTGGGGATGCTGAACGAGGTCGCCGACAACTGGCCGAGCCAGGAGACTGCCGACCTCACCGGCAAGATCGCGCTGAGCGACGACGAACTGCGCGAACGGATGAGCGGGAACATCTGCCGTTGCTCGGCCTACCCGCAGATCGTCGCCGCGATCAAGAGCTACGCCGGAGAGCCGGCATGAGGCCCTTCACCTATGAGCGCGCGGAGACGGCGCAGGGCGCGGTGAAGGCCGCGTCGCAAACGCCCAACGCCAAGTTCATCGCCGGCGGCACCAACCTGCTCGACCTGATGAAGCTGGAAATCGAGGCGCCGGCGCACCTGATCGACGTCGGCCGCCTGCCGCTGGCGCAGATCGAGGACACGCCGGACGGCGGGCTGCGCATCGGGTCGATGACCACCAACAGCCACGTCGCCGCCGACGCGCGGGTGCGTTCGCGCTGGCCGGTGCTGACCCAGGCCATCGTGGCCGGCGGCTCGGGCCAGCTTCGCAACAAGGCGACGACCGGGGGCAATCTCCTCCAGCGGACCCGCTGCGCCTACTTCTACGACACCTCCAAGCCCTGCAATAAGCGCGCGCCCGGCTCCGGCTGCGGGGCGCTGGAGGGCCTGAACCGCAACTCGGCGATCTTCGGGGCGAGCCACGCCTGCATCGCCACGCACCCGTCCGACATGGCGGTCGCGCTGGCGGCCCTGGGGGCGAGCGTCGAGGTCCTGTCGCCCTCGGGCGCGGCGCGGGCGTTCCCGATCCTCGAACTGCACCGCCTGCCCGCCGAGACGCCGGACGTCGACACCCACCTGATCCCCGGCGAGCTGATCACCGCCGTCGTCCTGCCGCCGCCGCCCAAGGGCGGGCAGGTCTATCGCAAGGTCCGCGACCGGGCGTCCTACGCTGCGGGTCTGGCCAGCGTCGCGGTGGCCGGCGGAAACATCGCGCTGGGGGCCGTGGCGCACAAACCCTGGCGAGCCGCCGACGCCGAGGCCGCGCTGGCCTCGGGCGCCTCGCCTGCCGAGGCCATCGCCGTCGAGCTTGCCCAGGCCAGCGAGAACGGCCGCAACGGCTTCAAGATCAACCTCGTGCGCCGGCTCGTGCCGGCGGCCATCGACCAAGCCAACGGGAGGGGCGCATGAGCTCCGTCACCGACTGGGAAGCGACCAATCCCATCAAGGAAAACCGCAGCGGCCTGATCGGCAAGGCGGTCGACCGCTACGAGGGCCCGCTGAAGGTCACCGGCACGGCGGCCTATGCCTATGAGGTGACCCCGCCCAGTCCGCCGGCCTACGGCGTCATGGTCCCGGCGACCGTTGCCCGCGGCCGCATCGTCGGCGTCGACATCGCGGCGGCCGAAGCTGCGCCCGGAGTCCACCTCGTCTGGACCCACCTCAACGTTCCGGAGCAGGGCGTGAAGGGGACCCGCGTCCACCCGCGCTCGACCGCGCCGGCCAGGCCCGTGCTGGAAAACGACCGCGTGGGCTTCTTCGGCCAGCCGGTGGCCTTCGTGGTCGCCGATACCCTGGAGCAGGCCCGGGCCGCCGCCGACCTGGTGCGCCTGACCTACGAAGAGGAGGCGCCCGACGTCGACTTCCGCGCGCGCCTCGACGAGGCCGTGTCGCCGACGAACGAAGAGGACGTGGAGATCGGCGACTTCGCGGCGGGCTACGCCGCCGCGCCGGTGAAGGTGGACCAGACCTGGCATACGCCGATCCAGAACCACTGCCAGATGGAACCCTGCGCGACGCTTTCCTGGTGGGAGGGCGAGAAGTGCATCGTCCACACTTCGATCCAGATGGTGAAGCCCGCGCAGCACGGGCTGGCCGAGACGCTGAAGATCGATCGTGACGCCGTCCACCTGCTGACCCGCTACATCGGCGGCGGCTTCGGCGGGAAGGGCCAGTCCTACGACGACCTGGCGCTCGCGGCCCTGGGCGCCCGGGCGCTCGGCCGGCCGGTGAAGGTGACCTATTCGCGCCAGCACATGATGCACGGCACCATCCATCGCCCCGCCACCATGATGCGGGTGATGCTGGGCGCGGAGAAGGACGGGCGGCTCACGGCCTTCTCGCTGATGACCACCACGCACTGCGAGCGGGCCGGCGGCTTCGTGGAGCACGCCTCCAACTTCGCGCGCAGCCTCTATGCGGCGCCGAACCGGCTGACCGGCCACCGGCTGGTGAAGCTCGACCTGCCGGGCGCCGGGCCGATGCGGGCGCCGGGCGAGGCCTCGGGCATGCTGAGCCTGGAAGTGGCCATGGACGAGCTCGCCGAGAAGCTCGGCATGGATCCCATCGAGCTGCGCATCCGGAACGAGCCGACCGTCGATCCGGAGACCGGCAAGCCGTTCTCAATCCGCCAGCTGGTCCGCTGCATGACCGAGGGCGCGCAGACGTTCGGCTGGGCCAACCGCAACCCCAAGCCCGGCCAGGTCCGCGACGGGCGCTGGATGGTGGGGATGGGCATGGCCGCCGCCATCCGCGGCAACTTCCTGCTGCCCGCCAAGGCGAGCTTCACGGTGGACGCCATGGGCGTGATCACCGTGCGCCAGGGCATGACCGACATCGGCACCGGCACCTACACGGTGCTGGCCCAGATCGCCGCCGAAACCCTGGGCGTGCCGCTGGGCGACGTGCGCGTGGAGATCGGCGACAGCGAACTGCCGCCGGCGCCGGGCTCCGGCGGTCAGTTCGGGGCGGCCACGGCCGGCTCCGCGGCGCTCGACGCCGGCATGAACCTGCGGAAGGCGATCGCCGAGATCGCCATCGCCGACCCGGCCTCGCCGCTGTTCGGCGGGCCGTCGGAACAGATCACCTTCCAGGACGGGGTGATCGCCATCGCCAACCGCTCCGAGCGGCTGGCGGAGCTGATCCGCCGAAACCGGCCGGAGGGGCTGACGGCGGACGGCGAAATCCGTCCCGCCGCCGACGCCCGCAACTGGAGCCAGCACACCTATGGCGCCCACTTCTGCGAAGTCGGCGTCGACACGGTCACCGGCGAGGTGCGCACGCGGCGCATGCTGGGCGTCTTCGCCGCCGGCCGCATCCTCAACTGGAAGACGGCGCGCAGCCAGCTTACCGGCGGGATGATCTGGGGCGTCGCCTCGGCGCTCACCGAAGGCAATGCGGTCGACCCGCGCTACGGCTCGCTGATCAACCAGGACCTGGCGAGCTACCTGGTGCCGGTGCAGGCCGACATCGGCGAACTCGACGCCATCATGCTGGACGAGGTCGATGACAAGGCCAATCCGATGGGCATCAAGGGGGTCGGCGAACTGGGCATCTCGGGCGCCGGCTCAGCGGTGGCCAACGCCATCTACAACGCCTGCGGCGTGCGGGTGCGTGACTATCCGATCACACCCGACAAGGTCCTTGCAGCGCTTGGCCACGCCTAGGCGGCGATTCACAAAACGATCTTGAAACTGTAGCCGGACGTTCTCGTCGGCTCCCTATCGCCGCCCCTTCGACCGCGGCGCCTGTTGCGCTGCAGCATCGGCTGGGGCGTAAGCATGACATCCAAGATCTCCACATTCCGGGTCCGTCTCCTGGCGGCCTCCGCCATGCTCTCGGCCTTGGCCGGCGCGGCCCACGCGGCGGACGCTGTCGAGGCGGACGGCGCGAACTCGCTCTCGGAAGTGGTGGTCACCATGGCCAAGACCACCCGTTCGGCGGTCGAGATCGGCGCGGTCGAAAGCCAGAAGATCCTGCCGGGCGTCAGTCCGCTGAAGGCCATCGAGACCCTGCCGGGCGTGCTCTATGTGACCGCCGACCCCTGGGGGAACAACGAGCAGAACCTCTCGCTGTTCGTCCATGGCTTCTCCACCCAGCAACTCGGCTACACCCTCGACGGTGTACCGCTCGGCGACCAGCAGTACGGCAACTACAACAGCCTCAGCCCCTCGCGCGCGATCTCCAGCGAAAACGTCGACCGGGTGAACCTCTCCTCCGGCGCGGGCGCGCTGGGCGTGGCGTCCACCAGCAACTTGGGCGGCGCCATCGAGACCTATTCCCGCGATCCGTCTGCCGAGCGGGTGGTCAACCTGCGCGAGACCCTGGGCAGCTACCACACCACCCGGACCTTCCTGCGCTTCGACACCGGCGACTTCGCGGGCGGCAATTCCGCCTACATCTCCTATCTGCACCACGATGCGCGAGCCTGGGACTTCGACGGCCACCAGCGCGGCGACCAGGTGAACGTGAAATACGTCCACGACGACGAGCGCGGGAAGTTCACCGCCTACGTGGACTGGCAGAACAAGGTCGAGCCGAACGAGGACGCCACCGCCTTCGGCAACCAGCAGACCGCAGCGGCGGCCGGCTTCACCCCCTACACGCGGCCGTTCTACTAC
>JBOHKZ010000040.1:0-10955 GCA_050729355.1 Phenylobacterium sp.
GTGCGGGACGTGACGGTCGTGATCGGCGCGGACGCCGAGGCCGTCGCGGCCGCGGCCCGCGACTTCGACGCGCGTGTGCTCATCGTCCATGCGCAAGACCATGCGGAAGGGATGGGGGCCTCCTTGCGCGCCGGCATCGCCAGCCTGCCCGCCGACGCCGCGGGCGCCTTCGTGTTCCTGGGCGACATGCCGCGCGCGCCGACCGCCGTGCTGCACCCCATGGCCGAGGCGGTGCGCGCCGGCGCCCTGGCGGCCGCGCCGGTGTTCCGCGGTCAGCGGGGCAATCCCGTTCTGCTCGCCCGAGATCTCTTCCCGCAGCTCCTCGCGCTCACCGGCGACGCCGGCGCGCGTGGCGTGCTCCAGGGCCTGGGCGAGCGCCTGGCGCTCGTCGAAAGCCCCGACGACGGGGTGCTGTTCGACGTCGACCGTCCGAGCGACCTGCAGACCTAGGCCTTCACGAACGGCAGGGAGGTGGTCGCCGGCTCGCCCATGGCGAGCAGGGCGTTGGCGACGGCCGCGGCGATCACCGGAGTGCCCGGCTCCCCGATCCCGCTGGGCGGGTTCGAGGAGGGTACGATGTAGGTCTCGACGGTCGGGGCCTCGGAATGGCGCAGCACCCGGTAGCGGTCGAAGTTGGCCTGTTGCACGGCGCCGTCCTTGAGGTCGATCTTGCCGAACAGCGCCGCCGAGAGGCCAAAACAGGTCCCGCCTTCCATCTGGGCGGCGATCTGGTCGGGCGAGATCGCCGTGCCGCAGTCGACCGCGGTGACCACGCGGCCGACCCGGGGCTCGCCGTTCACCATCGTCACGTCGGCGATCTGGGCGACGACCGAACCGAAGCTCTCGTGCACCGCCACGCCGCGGGCCGTACCGGCCGCCGCCGGAGTTCCCCAGCCGGCCTTCTCGGCCGCCAGGTTCAGCACCGCCAGGTGCCGGTTCGACCCGGCCTTGGTGTAGAGCGCGCGGCGATATTCCACCGGGTCCTTGCCGGCCGCCTTGGCCAGTTGGTCGACGGTGTGCTCCATGACGAAGGCCGTATGGGTCGCGCCCACCGAACGCCACCACAGGACCGGCACGCCGGAATCCACCAGGGTCAGTTGAGCGTCCACCACGGGCGTCGCCTTCAGGTAGGGCGAGCCCTTGGCCCCCTCGACGGCGGTGTCGTCGAACTTCGGCACGCCGGTGGGCGAGCCCTTCATGATCGTCTGGGTGACGATCCGCTGGCGCCACGTCGCGGGCATGCCGTCCTTGTCCAGGGTCACCCGCACGGTGTGGTGCACGATGGGCCGATAGTAGCCGGCGTGCATGTCGTCCTCGCGGGTCCAGATCAGCTTCACCGGCCGGCCCTTGCCGACCTTCTTGGCGATCTGCACGGCCTCGGCGGCGTAGTCGGACTGGAAGTTGGCGCGCCGGCCGAAGCTGCCGCCCGCGAACAGGGTCTCGACCTCGACGGCGCCCGGCAGGTTGCCGACGATCTTGGCGGCGTTCAGCTGGTCGACGGTGGGGATCTGCGAGCCGTGGATCAGCTTGCACTTGTTGCCATCGACGATGGCCACGCAGTTCAGCGGCTCCATCGCCGCATGCGCCAGGAACGGGAAGTCGTAGCTGGTCTCGACGACCGCCTTGCCCCCCGCGGCCTGCGCGGCGTCGCCCTTGGAGTCGAATGGCTGCCAGCCGGCCTTGGCCGTGGGCTGGGTCTTGCCGGCGGCGATGTCCTTGTAGCCGGCCAGGATGGCGTCGGAGCTGCGCTTCTCGGCCTTGGTCTCGTCCCACTTCACCACCAGGGCGTCGCGGCCCTGGCGTGCGGCCCACGTGCCGTTGGCCACCACGACGACGCCGGTGGGGATCTGATAGACCTCCACGACGCCCGGGACCTTCTTCGCGGCGGTGGCGTCGAACGAGGCCACCGTCGCGCCGAACCGCGGCGGGTGCGCGACCATGGCGGTCAGCATGTTGGGCAGGTGGACGTCCTGGGTGAACCGCGCGGTCCCGGTGCTCTTGGCGACCGAGTCCTTGCGCCGCACCCGGTCGGTGCCGATCAGGGTGAAGGTCTTCGGGTCCTTCAGCTTCGGCGTCTGCGGCGGCTTGATCTTGCCGGCGTCGGCGATCAGCTCGCCGAACCCTGCCTGCTTGCCCGAGGCGTGGGTGATGACGCCGTCCTTGACGCTGACCTCGCCGGCCGGAACGCCCCACTTCCTGGCGGCGGCCTCGACGAACATCGCCCGCGCCGAGGCGCCCGCGGCCCGCAACTGCGGCCAGGAATTGGCGATGGCCGACGAGCCGCCGGTTCCCTGCACGCCCATGCCGAGGTTGGCGTAGAGCTTGGCGACGGCCGGGGCCTGTTCGACCCGGACCTTGTTCCAGTCGGCGTCCAGCTCCTCGGCGGCGATGGCCGCCAGGCCGGCGTGGTTGCCTTGGCCGAACTCGATGTGCTTGGAGACCACGGTCACCCAGCCGTCCGGCGAGAACTTCAGGAACGGGCCGAAGGGACCGACGTCGGTCTTGGCGCCGAAACTCAGCACGTCGCCCATCATGTTGGGCGAGCAGCCGACCAGCAGGGCGCCGCCCGCGACCGTGGCGCTGATCGCCAGGACTTCACGGCGCGAGGCGCCGGTGACGATGTCTTTCAGGGGCTTGTTCATCTGGCTTTCCCCTAGACGGCCGGCGCGGCGAGCGGCGCGGGATGCACGTCGGGTGCAGGCGGCCCGTTCGCGGCCTCTTTGATCGCCGCGTGTATGCGCTGGTAGGTGCCGCAGCGGCAGATGTTGCCGTCCATGGCCGCGCTGATCTCGTCGTCGGTGGGGTGCGGCTTGGCGGCCAGCAGCGCCACGGCGCTCATCAGTTGGCCCGATTGGCAGTAGCCGCACTGCGGCACGTCGTTCTTTACCCAGGCGACCTGCAACGGATGCGCGCCGCCCAGGCTCTCGATGGTGGTGATCTTGGCCGCGGCCAGCGCGCCGACCGGCGTCGAGCAGGAGCGGATCGGCTGGCCGTCGGCGAGCACCGTGCAGGCGCCGCACTGGCCGACCCCGCAGCCGTACTTCGAACCGGTCAGGCCCAGTTCATCTCGCAGGACCCATAGAAGCGGGGTGTCCGGCGCTGAAGTCACGCTCAGCGACTTGCCGTTCACGTCGAGTGTGGTCGCCATGGTCGAATCTGCCTCTCGGGAGTGCGGTCCTGCATCCTAACGCTGTTCAGACTCTGCCGTAAATGCACGCGGCGTGGCGCGAGCCGTTCCGACCCGCTAATCAGTTCGCCGACCCGTTCCGAGGAGATTCCATGGCCCGTTTCAGTATCGCCGTTCCCATTGCCGTCGGCGCCCTCGTCAGTCTCGCCAGTCAGGCCCTCGCCGCCGACGGCGCGCAGCTCTTCAACATGCAATGCAAGCTTTGCCACCAGCCGGCCGGCTCGACCGCCATGGCCCCGTCGCTGGCCGGCGTGGCGGGCGGCGCCATCGCCTCGAAGACCGACTTCAACTACTCGCCCGCGCTGAAGGCCCATGGCGGGACCTGGACCGACGAGAACCTCAGCGACTTCCTCAAGAGCCCGGCGGCCTTCGCGCCCGGCACCAAGATGATGATCTCGGTGCCCTCCGACGAGAACCGCGCGGCCCTCGTGGACTACCTCAAGACCCTGAAGTAGCGGCCGGCATGGACGCCTTCCCCGCCTTCTACCCGCTCGCCGGCCGCGTCATCGCGATCGCCGGGACCGGCGAGGCGGCGGAAGCCAAGGTCCGCCTGTTCGAGAGCTCTCCGGCCACCCTGCGGCGGCTGGAAGGCGAGGCGGCGTTGAACCCCGCCTCCTACGCCGGCGCCTTGCTGGCGTTCGTCGCGTCCGACGACGCCGGGTTCGCCACGGCCGCCGCGGCCGCGGCGCGCGCGGCCCATGTGCCGGTCAATGTCGTGGACCGGCCGGCGCTCTGCGACTTCACCACGCCGGCGGTGATCGACCGGGGCGAAGTGGTGGCGGCCATCGGCACCGGCGGCGCCTCGCCAATGCTGGCGACCCTGCTGCGCCATGACATCGAAGCCCGGGTGCCGGAGGGCGCCGGTAGGGTGGCGGCGCTCTTCCGCACGCTGCAGGACGAGGTCCGCGCCGCGCTGCCCGAGGCCCACCGCAGGCGGGCTTTCCTGCGCGCCGCCCTGAACGGCCCCGCCGCCCAGGCCGCCCAGGCGGGCGACATGGCGCGGGCGAGCGAACTGCTACGCGAGGCGCTGGCTGGCGACAGTCCGGGCGAGGGGCTGGTGCAGTTTGTGGACGCCCGCGGGCCCGCCGACCTGCTGACGCTAAAGGCGGCCAGGGCGCTGGCGTCCGCCGACATCCTGATCTGCGACGAAGGCGTGCACGCCGACGTCCTGGCGCTGACTCGCCGCGACGCCGAGCGGCTGGCTGCGCAGTCGCCGGAGCGCCTCACCCAGATGGCCGCTGACGGCCTGCGGATCGCGCGACTGGTGGTCGATCCCGGCTGGCGCAGCGAGCACGCCGCCTTGACCGCCGCCGGCGTCGACGTCGAGATCCTGCCGATCGCGAGCTAGCAGTCGTCCAGCGCCCGGTTCTTGGTCTCGGGCAGGAACAGCAGGCAGGTCACCGCTGCGATCGCCGTGAAGGCGAAGGGGTACCAGAGCCCGGAGTAGATGTTGCCCACCGCAGCCACGATGGCGAAGGCGGTGAACGGCACGAAGCCGCCGACCCAGCCCGTACCGATGTGATAGGGCAGCGACATGGCCGTGTAGCGGATCCGGGTCGGGAAGAGCTCCACGAGGCACGCCGCGATCGGTCCGAAGAGCGCGGTCGCCGCGATCACGAACACCAGCAGCACCCCGAAGGCGCCCACCAGGTTCATGCGCGCCGGGTCGGCCTTGGCCGGATAGCCGGCCTGGCGAAGGCCGTCCTTGATCTTAGCCTCGACGCTGGTCTTCACCGCCTTGGCGACGTCCTTGGGCAGGTCCTTGGCGCTCATCGACGAGATCGTCGCCATGCCCACCCGCACGATGGCGGGCGAGCCGGCCGGGCCGGCTTCGTTGGTGTAGGAGACCCCGGCGTTGGCCAGCGCGCTCTTGGCGATGTCGCAGGACGACGTGAAGCTCGCCTTGCCGACGGGATCGAACTGCACCGAGCAGTCGGCGGGGTCGGCGATGATGGTGGCCGGATTGCGCGCCGTGGCCTCCGCCAGCGCCGGGTTTAGCGTCTGGGACAGCATGTGGAAGCCTGGGAAATAGGCCGCCAGCATCAGCACCATGCCGAACAGCATCACCGGCTTTCGCCCGATCTTGTCGGAGAGCCAGCCGAACAGCACATAGCCGGCGGCGCTGACCGCCGTGGCCGCCATCATCAGGCCGTTGATGGTGGCCGGTTCGACCTTCAGGAACTTCTCCATGAAGGTCTGGACGTAGAAGAAGGCCGTGTACCAGACCGCGCCCTGGGCGAACATGATCGCCACCAGCGCCAGCAGCACGATCTTCAGGTTCTTCCACTGGCCGAAGGCTTCGCTGAAGGGCGCGTGGCATTCCTCGCCGGCCGCCTTCATCTTGGCGAAGGACGGGCTCTCGGAGAGCTTCATGCGCATGAAGATGGAGACCGCCAACAGGCCGGCCGAGAACAGGAACGGGATCCGCCAGCCCCAGGCGTCGAACGCCGTCGGGCCGAACATCTTGCCCAGCACCAGGCGGGTGATCAGGATCACCAGCAGCGCGGCGAAGAGGCCGAACGCGGCTGAGGTCTGGACCCAGCTGGTCGAGCGTCCGCGCGCGCCTGGCGGCGCGTGCTCGGCGACGTAGATCGCCGCCCCGCCGTATTCTCCGCCCAGCGCGAAGCCCTGCAGGATGCGCATCAGGACAAGCAGCCCTGGCGCCAGCAGGCCCGCCTGGGCGTAGGTCGGCAGGAGGCCGATGATCACCGTCGCCCCGCCCATCATCACGACGGTCACCAGGAACGCGCCCTTGCGGCCCACGCGGTCGCCGATGCGGCCGAACACCAGCGCGCCGATCGGCCGGAACGCGAAGCCCGCGCCGAAGAGGGCGAGGGCGGCGATGTAGCCCGCCGTCTCGTTCAGGCCGGAGAAGAAGGTCTTGGAGATGACCTGGGTCAGGCTGCCGAAGACGAAGAAGTCATACCACTCGAAGGTGGTGCCGGCGGCCGAGGCCGCGACCACTGTCCGAAGGCTCGCGCTCTTCGGCGCATCGCCCGTCGCAATATCTGCGGCGATTTCCGCCATCCTGTTGTCTCCCCGAACTCGGGAAGACCTGTAACACCGCGCCGCGTCGCCTTGGAAGGCCGGGCGGAGCGCCTGTCCCGCGGCGAGGCGTAAGGCCGCGGGACAGGCTCACGCTTCGATCAGGCCGCCGCGGCCTGGGCCACGGGCTTCACGACCCGGCTCGTACGGCCGTCGATGGAAACCGGCACATCGCCGGCGATGGTCACGCGCCGCATCACCCGGCGCTGATCGCCATAGTCGTTGATCGCGTAGTGCTGGGTGGCGCGGTTGTCCCAGATCGCCACGTCGCCCGCCCGCCAGCGCCAGCGCACGGTGTTCTCGAGCTTGATCACCTGGTCCTGCAGCACCTGGAACAGCCGCTGCGAGTCCGCGCTGGAGAGCCCCACGAACTGCTTGATGAAGTGGCCCAGCACCAGGGTCCGCTCGCCGGTCACCGGGTGGACGCGGACCACGGGATGCTCAGTCTCGTAGACCGTCGAGGCGAACACCTCGCGATGCCGCTTCACCGCCTCGGCGCTGACGTCGGAGCGGGTGGCGGCGTAGTCGTAGGCGTTGGTGTGCAGGGCCCACAGGTTGTCGGCCAGCAGGCGCAGGGGCTCGGGCAGGTGCTGATAGGCCGCCGTCGTGTTGGCCCAGGTGGTGTCGCCGCCGCTCTCCGGCGAAGTCACCGCGCGCAGGATCGAGGCCGCCGGATAAGCTTCCACGAACGTCACGTCGGTATGCCAGGAGGCGGCGCGGCCGCCGTGCAGGCTGTCGAGCTCCAGGAGGTAGCTGGAGCCCTCGCGCACCGGCACGGTCGGGTGCGCCACCGGCCTGCCGAGCCGTTGCGCGAAGGCCTCCTGACCGGCGTCGTCGAGCTGATGCTGGTCGCGAAAGAACAGCACCTTATGGCGATAAAGGGCGTCCAGCACAGCGGCCACGTCATCGTCGGAGAGCTTGCCGGAGAGCGGCAGGCCGCGGACTTCCGCGCCGATGCGGCCGCCCACCGGGGCGATGTCGAGTTTGGTCTGGGTCGAGAGATGTCCGTCTGCGCTCATGGGAAAGGCTCCTTGGGGTGAGGGGTGGGCGGGCTATTCGGCGGCGGCGGGATAGGCGGCCGCGGAATCGGGGGTGACGCCTTCGCGGGCGTCCAGCGCGCGACGGATTTCGCCGTGGCGGGCCTCGTCGAGGGAGAAGCGGGAGACCAGCGCCGCCGAGGCGACGTGGGCCAGGGCGGGGCCGAGCGCGAACACCCACTTCAGATGCTCCAGCGCCTCGGGGGTGTTGGCGTGCCCGGGCCGGAAGCCCAGGAAGGCCACCAGCGGCAGGGCGACGCCGACGGCCACGGCAGTGGCGGCCTTTCCGGCGAGCGTGAAGACCGAGAAGAAGAGGGCCGTGCGCTCCTGCCCGGTCTCCAGCCGCTGCTTGTCGGCGATGTCGGCCACCAGCGCGCGGAGCATCAGGTTGCCGGAGCCCTGGGCCAGCCCTTGAGCCACCGTCAGGCCGATCAACAGCGGCAGCGAGTTGGGCGCGACGGCCAGCAGGCCGAGGTTGATGGCCACCTGCACCAGTTCGCCGGCGACGACGGTCCGATGCTTGCCGAGCCGGTAGCCGATCTTCAGCCAGATCGGCCCGGCGAAGACGCCGAACACGAACTGCAGCAGGAAGAGGCCGGCGGCGAGATCGGGCCGCCCGACGTAGGCGGAGACGAAGAACACGAAGAGCGCGCCGCGGATCGACTGACCGAGCGTCACGGCGAAGTCGGAGGCCAGCACGCGGACCAGCAGCGGCTCGCGCAGGATAGTGGCGAAGGCGGCGGCGAGCGGCAGGCGCTCCTTCGGCAGCGCCGGGGCCGGCGGCTCTTTCACCAGCGCCAGGGCGGCGATGATCGTCGGGCCAAGAATCGCCAGGATGAAGCCGCCCATCGCCGCGACCTTCAGGCCCGCGTTGGCCGCGACGCCGGTCTGGTAGGCGATCCGATCCAGCGCCGCCGGCAGCACCAGCACGGCCAAAAGCCCTGCGGCGCCCGCCACGTGGAAGTAGGTCTGTACGCGGGTCCGCTGGTGGTACTGGCCCGCATATTCGCCGGCCCAGGCCGACAGCGGGATCTGGATCATGGTCCAGCCCAGGTAGAAGGCGACCATCCAGGCGGCGAGCCAGCCTGCGCCGGGCCGCACGCCGAACACGTGCGGCGCGAAGATCGCCAGGGTGGCCAGGGCGAAGATCGGCGTCCCGGCCGCAATCCACGGCTTGCGCCGTCCGAAGCGCGTGCGCGTGCGGTCGGAGAGCACCCCGATCACCGGGTCGGTGACCGCGTCCCAGATGCGGCTCAGCATGAAGATCGCGCCGACCAGCGGCAGGCCGAGCCCCAGCTCCTGGGCGTAGTAGGCCGGCAGGTAGACGCCGAGCGGCAGGCCAGCGGAGGCCAGCGGGGCGGCCGCCGCGGCGAAGACGGCCAGGCGCCAGGCGGGGGCCTGATCGGGGTTCCGGGCCATGGTCAGTACCAGGCCCGGAGCGTGACGCCGACGGTGCGCGGGTCGCCTGGATTGGCGTACAGCGCTCCGGAGTTGCCCACCTGGCCGCTGACGTACTGGAAGTAGGCCTCGTCCGTGGCGTTCTTCACCCAGACGAAGGCGTCCCAGTTCTTCTCGCTCCTGAACCCGGCGCGCAGGTTGAGCAGGCCGTATTGGCCGATGCGCGAGTAGACGGAGTCCGAGGCGCTGGAGAAGAAGGCCGAGCGCCAGTTGTAGTCGGCGCCGACGTAACCCTCGCCCGCCAGGCCGCCCGCGTTGAGGTCGTGGCGATACTCCGCCCCGGTCGACACCACCCACTTCGAGACGCCGGGCAACGGGCGGCCGGACAGATCGCAGGGCCGCGTCACCGCGGAGATCTGTTCCAGCGGGCAGGGTCCGTTGGCGTACGAGGAATAGACCGCGTCGGTGTAGGCGCTGGAGAAGTAGCCGGTGAACCCGCCGCCTGGCGCGAACCGCGCGTCGAGTTCGACGCCGCGCGAGCGGACCTTCTCGATGTTGTCGAGGAACTGCCGCAGCGCCCCGCCGGCCGTATCGACCACATTGGCCTGGTAGTCGTGCGTCGTGCTCCAGAAGGCCGCCAGGTTGAGCGTCAGCCGACGCTCGAGAAGCTGGCTCTTCACGCCCAGCTCCCAGGCGTCGGTCTTCTCCGGCTTGATGACCGCACGGGCCAGCAAGGGATTGCCGGCGGCGTCCACCGGCAGGCCGGCAAGATTGATCCCGCCCGACTTGTAGCCCCGCGCGTAGTTTCCGTAGGTCAGCAGGTCCGGCGAGACCTGGTAGGCGACGTTGACCTGGCCGGAGAGCTTTCCGTCGCTGGTGTGCGCCGAGTAGGCCTGGGGCCGGGCGAGCGCATACTTCAGCGCCAGCTGCGCGGCCGTCGGATTGGCCAGCCCGCCAGAGACGATCTGGACATAGTCGGCGTCCTTTTCCTCATAGGTGTAGCGAAGGCCCGGCGTGATCGAGAGCTTGTCGGTGGCCCGCCAGGTGACCTGGCCGAAGGCGGCGTAGCTGTCGGTCGAGGAGTGCGCCGTGGATTGGCCGCCGTAGCCATCCACCAGCGCCGCCGGCACGGTCGGGCCAAGCAGCCAGTATGCCGATTGCGCCCCGTAGAGCGAACGCCCCTGGGCGTCGATGGTCTGGCGAAAGGCGTAGAGGCCGCCGATCCACGAGACCGGCCCGCTGCCGTTCGAGGCCAGCCGGAGCTCCTGGCTGTACTGGTCCTGCTGGTCGGCGTTCTGTGAGACGTCGAGGATCGAGAGCCGCGTGAAGTCGGCGTCGTTGGCCGGGTCCCAGTCCCAGTAGCGCCAGGCGCTGACCGAGGTCAGGGTCGCGAACCCCAGGTCGTATTCGACGATGGCGGAAACCCCACCCAGCTCCTGGTTGGCGTGGGCCTCGGCGTTGATGTCGGTGACCCGGTCGAACGGGTTCAGACTGGCGGGCCGGTAGCCGAGCCCGGCAGCCAGGGCCGGATACTGCGACCCCGCCGGCTTCAGCGATGGGCCGTAGCCCGCGAACAGCAGCACGCAGCAGTCGGTCCGCTGGCGGTTGTAGTCGGCGGTGAAGCGCACGCTCAGCCGGTCGTTGGGCTTGAACAGCAGCTGGCCGCGGAGCGCGAGGTTGTTCTGGTCGTTGAAATGCCGTCCGGTGATGACGTTGTTCACCAGCCCGTCGCGCTGGGTCGACGAGGCCGAGAGCCGGAACGCCAAGGTGTCGGTCAGCGGCCCGGAGATAGACGCCTTGCCCTGCAGGAAGCCGTAATCGCCGGCGGTGAGTTCGAGGCGGCCCTCCGGAGTGAAGCTCGGCGCGCGGGTGGTGACGTTGATCGCGCCTGCGGTGGTGTTCTTGCCGAACAGCGTGCCCTGCGGCCCGCGCAACACCTCCACCTGCTGGATGTCGACGAGGTCGAAGGTCGTGGCCGCCGGGCGGCTGAAGTAGACCTGGTCGATGTAGAGCCCGACGCCGGTCTCCAGGCCGTCGTTGGCCAGCCCCAGGTTGTTGCCCAAGCCGCGGATATTGATCGTGGTGTTTCGCGGGTTGAACGAGCCGAGGTAGAGGCTGGGCGCGAGTTGCACCAACTGGGCGATGTTGTAGGCGCCCTTGGCCTCCAGCGTGTCGCCGCCCATGACCGTCAGCGCGATCGGGACGTCCTGCGCCTCCTCGGAGCGCCGGCGCGCCGTGACGATGACGCTCTCCAGCTCGCCCCCGTCCGCGGCGGCGTCCACCGCGAC
>JBOHKZ010000041.1:0-8374 GCA_050729355.1 Phenylobacterium sp.
GACATATGCCGAGAAACGCCTGTGGAAGGAGCTTCGCGAAACCGCTCTGCATTTCCGCCGGCAGGCGCCCCTCGGGCCCTACATCGTCGATTTCGTCTGCCACGAGCACCGACTGGTGATCGAGCTGGACGGCGGCGTTCATAATTTGCCCGAGGTCGTGGCGCGCGACGAGGTTCGCGAGCTTTGGCTGACAGGCCGTGGTTACAGGGTTATGCGGTTTGCTAACGAGCACGCCGTTTCGGATACGCTTTCAGTGGTGCAGATGATCCTGGCGAGAGTCAGCGCTGACACCCCCACCCCTAACCCCTCCCCGCAAGGGGGAGGGGGATTCTGACGGAGCCTATCGGGCGATGGATTTCAGTTTCACCGAAGAACAGTCGATGCTGCGCGATACGGTCGCGAGCTACCTGGCGGATCACTATTCCTTCGACCAGCGGCGCGCGATGCTGGCCAAGGAACCGGGCTGGAGCCCCGCGATCTGGAAGGCCTTCGCCGAGGAGCTGGGCATCCTGGGAGCGCCGTTCTCGGAGGAGCTGGGCGGCCTGGGCGGCGGCCCGGTCGAGAACATGATCGTCATGGAGGAGCTGGGTAAGGCGCTGGTCGTCGAGCCCTACATGGGCACGGTCGTCATCGGCGGCGGCTTCCTCAAGCACTCGGGCAACGCCAACGCCGCCGAGCTGATCGGCAAGATCATCGCCGGCGAGGCGATCTTCGCCTTCGCCTACGCAGAGCCCCAGGGCCGCTACAACCTCGCCGACCTGAAGACCACGGCGAAGAAGGACGGCGGGTCCTATGTGCTGAACGGCCACAAGGCGGTGGTGCTCGGCGCGCCCTACGCCACCCACCTGATCGTCACCGCGCGCACCGGCGGCGGCCAGCGCGACGCACAAGGGGTCAGCGTCTTCATCGTGCCGAAGGACGCCGCGGGCGTGACCACCCGCGACTATCCGACCGTCGACGGCTTCCGCGCCTCCGAGGTCACCCTCGAGAACGTGAAGGTCGGCGCGGACGCCCTGCTGGGTCCGGAGGGCAACGGCCTGCCGCTGGTCGAGAAGGTGGTGGACGAGGCGATCGCGGCCACCTGCGCCGAGGCCTGCGGCGTGCTGCGCAAGCTGCACGAGGGCACGCTGGAATACACCAAGCAGCGCAAGCAGTTCGGCCAGCCGATCTCGGCCTTCCAGGTGCTGCAGCACCGCATGGTCGACATGTTCATCCAGGTCGAGCAGTCGATCTCGATGACCTACATGGCCACCATCAAGCTCAGCGACGAAGGCGAGCGCGCCAAGGCCGCCGCCGCCGCCAAGGTGCAGATCGGCAAGGCCTGCAAGTTCGTCGGCCAGAACGCCATCCAGCTGCACGGCGGCATGGGCATGACCGACGAGATGGCCATCGGCCATTACTTCAAGCGGGCCACGATGATCGAGAGCGCCTTCGGGAGCACCGACCACCACCTGGCGCGCTATGAATTCCTGAGCCTGGGACGGGTGGCGTAGGGCGCCGCCGAACTAACCCTCCGCGTACGGCGCATCCTTGAACGCCGGCTCCAGGCACCAGTCGCGGAACGCCTGCATGGCCGGCGTGAGCGGCTTCGAGCGCAGGGACGTCAGCCAGTAGCCGCCGACCTCGACGGTGGTCGGGAACGGCTGGACCAGCTGGCGCGCGTGGAGTTCGCGGCCGAACATCACCGGCGGGGCGATGGCGACGCCGGCGCCCTGCGCTGCGGCGTGGACCATCAGGCTCAGCGAGTCGAAGACGGGGCCGGCGGGGCGCGGCGGCTCGACCCCCACGGCGGCGAACCAGGCGGGCCATTCGTCGCGGCGATAGGACCTGAGCAGCGGTAGGCTGGCCAGGTCGCGCGGGCTTTCCAGGCGGGCCGCGAAGTGCGGCGTGCAGAGCGGGGCGAGCGGCGCGGTAAGGATCTCGTCGGCGCGCACGCCGTGCCAGGCGCCGTCGCCGAAGCGGATGGCCAGGTCCAGGCCCTCGGCGGCCAGGTCCACCTTGTTGTTGTGGGTCAGCAGGCGCAGCTCGATCAGAGGGTGGGCTTCCCGAAATGCAGGGAGCCTCGGCAGCAGCCAGCGCACGGCGAAGGTGCCGACCGCGCCCACCGTGAGGATCTCGTGCACCGCGCCTTCGCGGAAGCGCTGCATGGCGTGCGCCATGCGATCGAAGCTCTCGGTCAGCACGGGCAGCAGCGCTTGCCCCTCGTCGGTCAGCACCAGTCCGCGGGCCAGCCGCTTGAAAAGCACAGCCCCCAGCCGGGTCTCCAGCGCCTTCACCTGATGGCTGATTGCGGCCTGGGTGACGCACAGCTCGGCGGCTGCGCGCGTGAAGCTCAGATGCCGGGCGGAGGCCTCGAAGGCCCTCAGCGCATTGAGCGGGAGTTGCGGCCGGTCCATCCGTGAGCCCTACCTGAGCTAATGCCTGAGCCACAGCTATCATCGTTTGTGCGGTTGTCCCATCACCCTCACCGTGGCGCGTGGATCGAGCGGAGAGGGCGCGGATGGCGACGCTGGTGGTGAATGGCGGGCGACGGCTGGAAGGCCGGATCACCCCTTCGGCCAACAAGAACGCGGTGCTGCCGGTGCTGTGCGCCAGCCTGCTGACCGCCGAGCCCGTGACGTTGCGCGGCGTGCCGGACGTCACCGACGTGCGCAAGCTTCTGGAGTTCTTCGCCGCGCTGGGAAGTGAGGTCGAGGCTGACTTCAGTTCAGGCGTCGTCCGCCTTGTCCATGGCCCGGCGCTTGATCCGACCCGGGCCCGCCTGCCCAGCGGCATGCGCTCGACGATCATGCTGATCCCGGCGCTGCTGCACCGGTTCGGCCGTGCGGTGCTGGAGGAGGACGCCAAGGGCTGCACCCTGGGCATCCGCGAGATCGACCCGCACATCGACATCTTCCGGGCGTTCGGCGCGCGGGTGTCGGTGGAGCCGGAGGGCCTGGTGATCACCGCGCCCAAGGTCTTCGCGCCGGTGCGCCACTGGTTCGACTACGCCTCGGTGACCGGCACGGAGAACTTCCTGATGTGCGCCGCGGTGGCTGGCGGCGCTTCACGGCTGGTCAATGCGGCCTGCGAGCCGCACGTGCAGGAGATGTGCCGTTTCCTGGCGCTGATGGGCGTGGGGATTTCCGGTGTCGGCGCCTCGACCCTGGAGGTGGCGGGCCGCCCGGAGCTGACCGGAGCGACCTATGCCTTCGCCGAGGACTTCCACGAGATCGCCACCTTCCTGGCGCTGGGCGCGATCACCGGCGGGGCCGTCGAGGTGCGCAACAGCGCGCCCGAACAGTTCGCGCTGCTCGATCGCACGTTCGCCAAGTTCGGGGTCCAGGTCGCCCACTTCGGCGGCTGGTCGCGCATCCGGCCGGACAGCGTGCTGAAGGTTCGCGCCAGCTTCACGCCGCATCTGCTGCAGAAGGTGGAGGCGGCGCCCTGGCCTTACGTCCCAGCCGACCTGCTGCCGATCTTCGTCGCACTCGGCGCCCGCGCCGAGGGTTCGGTGATGTTCTGGAACAAGGTCTACGAAGGCGCCCTGGGCTGGACCTCGGAGCTGGCCAAGTTCGGCGCCCACGCGGTGACCTGCGACCCGCACCGGATCATCACCTATGGGGGCCGCGAGCTGGAGCCGGCGGAGGTCGAGAGCCCCTACATCATCCGCGCCGCCATCGCGCTCCTGATGCTGGCGGCCAGCATCGAGGGGCGATCAACGATCCGCAACGCCGCCCCGATCCGCCGCGCCCATCCCGGTTTCGTCGAGAACCTGCAGCGGCTGGGCGCGGATGTGACCTGGGCGCCCGATCTATCGGTCGAGGGCGCGCGCCAGCATGCTATGGAGGGCGCCGCCGGCTGATCGGCGCCGGACAAGGAACATCGAATGGGCAAGGAAGCTGCCGTCACGGCCGTCTTCGCGGACGGCGCGGATGAAGGGCGGCTGCAATACGAGCCGCCGAAGCTGGTGTTCAAGGGCGCACAGCGGCGGGTGTTCGAGGGTGAGGCGCTGAAGGGCGTGCGCGCCGAGGGCGCCGATCTGGTCCTGGCCGACGGCTCGCGGTTCACCTTGGGCGAGAAGCAGGCGGCCAGCTGGGCCGACGCGATCCTCAATCCCAAGGGCCGGATGGACAAGATCGGGGCGAAAGCCGGCATGCGCGCGGCGGTTATGGGCGTGAAGGACGACGCGCTGTCAGCCGAGCTGACCGCCAAGGGCGCGGTCCCGGTCAGCGAGCTCTCGAACCTCGACCTGCTGTTCTACGCGGCCGACAGCGCCGACGAACTGGCGCGCATCGGCGGGCTGGTTCCGCTGCTGTCGGACAAGGGCGCGCTGTGGGTCGTCTCGCGCAAGGGCAAGGCGGCCACGGTCAAGGACGTCGAAGTCATGGCCGCCGCCAAGGCGCACGGGCTGGTGGACAACAAGGTGGTGGCCTTTTCACCGACCCACACCTCGCTGCGTTTCGTGCGCCGACAGGCCGAGCCCGCGGCCGAGCCGTCGGCTTAGACGTGCGGCGGCTTCACGTAGATGATCTTGGGGCCGCGTGAATTGAGCAGCAGCCCGATCACCACGCCGGCGGCGAGGGTGGCGCCCAGGGCGGCGTAGGGCCGCTCGTGCACGAAGGGTTCGACCCGTTCGGCCACCTTGCGGGCCTGGACCGAAGTCCGATCGTAGACCGTGCGGGTCTGCTCTCCGACCTTGGCGACGCTGCCCGCGACGCGGTCGGCAAGCCCGTCGATCTTGGTCTGCAGCTTGGCGGCCGCCTTGCGCGCGCCGCCCTTCAGCTGATTGGCGGCGCCCCGCGCTTCCATGCCGGGGTCTTTAAGCGCGGCGCCCGCGCCGCGTTCCAGTCGCCCGAAACCTTCCTGCAGTCCGCCGACGACATCGTTCTCACTCATGGCATTCCTCGCTTGCGGTAATCCGGGGGACGATCAAGCCAGCCGTCAGCGACGTCCCGACGTTTCGCCCTCAGTCATGGAAGCCCAATGCGGCGTGCATGGTTCCGGCCAGGGTCCAGAAAGGTCGCCGATGCCTGGGGCCCGCCTAGGGTCGATCCCTAGGCTGGGCTCGGGCTGCACCGGATATAAGCGTCGCGAGAAGCGACCGTAGCTGGCGGCGACAGCCACTTCACGGTGCAAGACATGGTCCGCCGCCTGTACGCTTACGTCGGGGCAATCGCCCTGGTTCTCTGGCTCGGCGCGACCTCGGCCGCGACCCCCGCGACGACGGCCAAGAGCGCCGTCGCTCCGACGAAGGTCACGGCCCCCGCAGGCAAGACCATCGACGCGAGGCCATGGCCGCGGGAGTACGCCGTCGACGGTGTTTCGTTCTCCATCTATCGCCCGCAGATCGACTCCTGGAACGCCAACCGGCTGGAAGCGCGGTCGGTGATGGCGGTGAAGACCGGGGAAACCAAGGACCCCTCCGGAAAGTCGATCGTGCAACAGGAGTACGGCGTGCTTTGGCTCAGCGCGCGCACGGAGACCGACAAGGAAGCGCGCGAGGTCACGCTCGACAACATTGTCGTCGAGAAGGCCAATTTCCCGACGGCCAAGGACAAGGAGGCGAGCTACCTGGCGCTGGCGCGCAAGGCGGCCCCGACGACGCAGCTGGTGGCCAGCCTCAACCAGATCGAGTCTTCGCTGGCGATGACCCAGGCCGGCAACGCCGGCGCCGCGTCGCAGCCGGTGGACAACGATCCTCCCGAGATCGTCTTCACTTTCCAGCCCGCCGCCCTGGTCCTGATCGACGGCAAGCCGGTGCTGAAGCCGACAAGTGTCGCCGGCGTCGAGCGGGTGGTGAACACCCGCGCGGCGGTGTTCCGCTATCAGGGCGCCTACTACGTCGGCCACGCCGGCCGGTGGGCGACGGGCGCTTCGGCGGACGGAACCTGGGCGCTCACCACCACGCCGCCTGCGCTGGTCGTGCAGGCGGGCGGCAAGGCGGTGGCGGCGGCCCCCGCGACGGCGGCCCAGCAGAAGGCGCAGGAGTCCGAGGCCATCGCGACGGCGGTCAAGCCCGCGGCCGTGGCTGCGGCGAAGGTGGCCTCGAAACCTGCCGAGGTGATCGCGCGTACTCACCGCGCCGAACTGATCGTCGTGGACGGCGATCCGGCGTTCGAGGACATCCCCGGCACGTCGCTGAAGTTCATCGCCAACACGCCGGCCGACGTCCTGATCGACGGCGGCGGAACCTGGTACGTCGTGATCGCCGGGCGCTGGTTCACCTCGGCGTCCTCGAAGGGGCCGTGGAGCTATATCGACCCCACGACCTTGCCCGCCGACTTCGCGAAGATTCCGAGCGACGGCCCGAAAGGCGCCGTGCTGGCCTCGATCCCCGGCACCCCGGAAGCCAAGGAGTCCCTCGTCGCGAACGCCGTGCCGCAGACGGCGACCGTCAACCGATCCCAGGCGAAGTTCCAGGCGAAGTACGACGGGCCGCCGCAGTTCAAGCCGATCGAGACCACAAGCCTCAGCTACGCGGCCAACTCGAAGTCGCCGATCATCCGGGTCGGGCAGGGCCCCTACTATGCGCTGGAGAACGGCGTGTGGTTCACCTCCACCGCGCCGACCGGCCCGTGGGCGGCGGCCACCTCGGTTCCGCCGGAGATCTACAAGATCCCGAGCTGGTCGGCCCTGCACTACGTCACCTACGCGCAGATCTACGGGACCAACGGCGACGAGATCTATGTCGGCTACACCCCGGGCTACTTCGGCGCCGTCGTCAGCAACAATGTGGTGGTCTACGGGACCGGCTACCCCTGCTCATCCTGGGTGGGGAATGAGTGGTACGGCTGCCCGTCGCCCTATGGCTATGGCGCGGCGTTCGGCTATGGCGCGGCGGTCGGGTGGGGCCTCTCGTTCGGCTGGGGCTGGTATGACCCCTGGTACGATCCGTGGTGGGGTCCCTGGGGCGGCTATTACCCCGGCTATTATCCTGGCTACTACCCGGTCGGCGGCGCCGTTGCGGGCAACGTCTATGGGCGCTGGGGGAACAGCGTCGTGGCCGGCACCGCGGCGGCCTGGGCCAATCCCTACACCGGCAACTACGGCCGCGCCGGCCAGGGCGGCTATCGCAACCAGGTGACCGGCGGCGGAGGCTACGGCTACGCCGGGCGCAACGTGAACGCCTACACCGGCCGGTCGACGGCCGCCGCGGGCGGGGTGCGTTACAATCCGCAGACCGGCCGCGTGGTCGCCGGGCAGGGCGGCTCGGTCTCCAACGTCTATACGGGTGAGGGCGTGGCGGGCGGCTCTCGAACCGTCGCCAACACCAACACCGGCCGGGTGACCCAACAGGCCGGCGTCGCCGGGCGTGGCGACCAGGGCGCAGGCGCGGCCGGCGGCTTCAAGACCACCGGCGCGAACGGCGGTCAGGCGGCCGGCGCCGGCTACATCCACTATGACCGCAACACCGGCGACATCTCGAAAGGCGGCGTGGTCGACGTCAACGGCGATATCTACGCCGGCAAGGACGGCAACGTTTACAAGCGCGATCAGGACGGCAACTGGTCCCAGGCCGGGCAGGGCGGGCGGTTCGACAAGACCGATCGCCCGGACCCTTCGCTGAACGCCGAGCGGGAAAGCCGCGACCGCGGTTACCAGCGCGACCGGGCCGCCAGCGGAGGGTTCGAACGTTCCGCCGCCAGCCGGCCGTCATTCGATCGCGGCGCCTACGGCGGCGGCTATCACGGGAACATGGGCGGCATGCGCGGCGGCGGCGGGATGCGTGGCGGCGGGGGGCGTCGACGCTGATATGTCGCACCCCCGACATAGCGGCCGGCTGCGCCGGTTTATGAACGCGCGGGCGGGGGATTCGCGCTGCGGCGCATGCGGGAATGGTTAGCTAAAACAACGACCTAAAGCGAAAATCGCATATGGCGGCGGCCATTTGTAAAGATTTGCTAACTAAGATTCTTATCCCTGACTTAACGCTGCCTGTAGACCCCCGATTAATCGCCCGCCGATACCGCTCCTCCGCCTGTATAGGAGAAGCATATGGCACTTGCGACAGTCGACGTTAACTTCCCGGTTGGCACAAATATCGACCTATTCGACGTCGGCCTTCTGGCAAATGGAATCGTCACTGCGCAAACATCCACTTCATATACTGTCGTTATCGGGGACGAATCCATAGCGTTCAGCGGCGTGGGATTCACCTATACTTCCGGACTGCCTAGCGGCGGCACGATCACGGGCATGCAGGACAGCTATTTCGGCATGCCGCAGATCACCCTGCAGCAACTCAACGTGCCGGTATCTGCGCTGAACGCGTTCATCGGAGCCGATGACAGCGCTGGCGCCCAGGCCGCGCTCTTCGCCGGCGACGACGTCATCACGGGCGGACCGCTCGACGACCTCTTCCGGGGCTATGTCGGGAACGACTCCATTTCCA